>NZ_FQYM01000004.1 GCF_900141705.1 Fibrobacter sp. UWP2 | reverse complement strand
GAAAAGAGCATGAAACTACTTGACAATGAAGCGCTAATAGCCTAGATTTACACCAGTTGGAGACCTGGATTTTCAACTAAAAAAGGGACAAATTCATGGACGAGAACAAGATGGGCGACCACGACTACACCACCTACATGGCGCACGACTACGACCACCTGAATTACGAGGGCGCCATCAAACTCAGCACGAGGCTGGACTCGCTACTAAAAGAATTTTAATTCTAAATTTAGGCCGATGAACAAGCAGGAACTCCAAGAAAAGTACAGAAAGCCCAAAGTCCCCCACGAATGGCGAGGGGCGAGCCTCCCTTCGAGACTCGTGAGCACGTTCTTTGGGGCTGGGATGCTCCCCAAGATGCCCGGCACCTGGGGAAGCCTGGCCGCGGCCGCGCTTGCCTACCCTATGGCCCTCTGTACCATTTGGTTCTTGCCTGCCGCGCTCATCATCTTTTTTGGAGCCATCCCCTTTGTGAACCGCGCCATGCGCGACACCAAGACCGAGGACCCGGGCTGGATCGTGATTGACGAGGTTTGCGGTCAGTGGGCGGCCCTCGCGTTTGTACCACCGGCGTTGATTGTAGAACGTCCGTGGCTGCTCGTCGTCGCGTTTGCGCTGTTCCGCCTGTTCGACATCCTAAAACCGCTGGGCATCCACCGTTTCGAGAAGTTCCCGCAGGGATGGGGCGTGATGGCCGACGACCTGCTGGGCGGCCTCTACGCGGGCATTTTGATGGCGGCGCTCGCCGCGGTTTTATAACCCGCAATTCCGCCCCGCCGGACAAAGCGACAAATTACGGGACTTTTACTCCCAAACCCCTGTGACATGCTTCACATTTCTTTTTTTTATCCATATTTTTTGGCGAAAAAATCAAAAAAAAGGCAAAAATAACCTAAATTAAACCACGGTGCATGTAATGTTTGGATCTATGTTCGTGTTTGGGGAGTCAAAAGAATCAAGGATTCAACATGAACAAGAAATTATATGCTATTGCACTGGTTGCAGCGGGCCTTATCCAGGTTGGCTGCTCCTCTGAATCAGAAGACGCAAACAACGGCATCGCACCCGACATGAGCGGCGACGTCATTGGTCTTGATCTCTCGAGCGCCTCCATTGATCCCGGCATCCCCACCGACCAGAGTTCCGCAGTTAATCCCGGTTCCAGCGCGGCTTTTGTGCCGACCAGCGGCGAGACCCTCCCCCCGGTCACGAGTTCGTTCAGCACGACGTACCCGCCAGAAAACCCAAAGCAGAACAAGTCCAGCTCTTCGCAAGACATCACCCCCGCGCTATCGAGTATTGCGGGCCCAAATCCTGTCTCTAGTTCAAGCACTGCTAAGTCCTCCTCCAGCAAAAAAGCTTCTACTAACGACGACAGCCTTTTGCCGCCCGCAGGTTTCTACACAAGCCTCACGGTGAACCCGCCGACCGCCACCATGGGCGGCGAGGTGCGTTGCTCGTTTGACGGCTCCGTGCCCACGCAGAACTCCGAGCAGTTCACTGCGGCAAAGCAAATCACCCAAAACTCTGTGGTACGCTGCGCCGAGTTCGTGAACGGGCAGGCGGTTCGCACCTCCACGCAGACCTATTTTATTAACGAGAACGTCCAAATGCCGGTGGTCGCCCTCACGGTGAACCATTACGACATGTTCGACTCGACCAACGGCCTCTACGCCACCGGCGAAGTGAACAGCAATCCCGGCGGCATGAACAACCCCGGCGGTCCCTGGGGCGGCGGTATGGGCGGCGGCATGGGCGGCGGCTTTGACTTTGGCGGTTTCGGCAACGTCAACGACGACAACAACCCCAAGTGCACCGAGCCCTGCGAACAGGCAAACTTCTGGCGCGATACCGAGCTCCCCGTACACGTGGAATACTTCGAGAACGGCAGCTCCACCAAGACCAAGACCTGGGAAATTGACGCGGGCATCTCCATCATTGGCAACTGGAGCCGCTACAAGCCCAAAAAGTCCGTCGCCATCAAGATGAGCTCGCAATACCAGGACGGCCGCCTCAAATACCAGCTCTTTGACACCCGTCCCGACGCCAAGAAGTTCAAGTCGTTTAACCTGCGCAACAACGGCAACCGTTTTTGGACCGACTACGTGGGCGACGCCATGATGACGAGCCTCATGGAAGGCACCAGCGTTGACTACCAGCGCAGCCGCCAGGTGGTGGTGTTCTACAACGGCGAGTACTTTGGCATCCACGACATGCGCGAACGCCTGAACCGCCACTTTGTGGAGACCAACTATGGCATTGAATCGTCCGAAATCAACATGGTCAAAATCAAGGGCTCTAGCCTCGAGGCGAGCGGCGAAGACGGCCGCACCGACGAGTACCAGCAAGTGCTGAACCTTTTCCAGTCAAATAACTTTGCAGGCGCCAACAACCAGCAGTACGAACAGCTCAAGACCAAGTTCGACGTGGGCAGCTTTGCCGAGTACATCCTCGCAGAAATCTACATGCACAACGGCGACTGGCCCAACAACAACGTGCGCGCTTGGGGCGGCAACGGCCACCCGTTCAAGTTCGTCATCTTTGACGTGGACCACGGTTTTGGCTTCACCCCGGGCATCTCAGGCTTTGACCCGCAAAGCACCAACATGTTCCAATGGATGAACAACAACGCCATGGACGCGAGGTCCCCCGCAGGCATGTTCAAAAAGCTCTGCGAAAACGAAGACTTCAAGAGGCTCTTCCTGAACCGCGCCGCGGTGCTCCTCACCAGCTACCTCACCTACGAAAAGGTGCAGGCGACGGTGAAGGCGATGATGGCGACCATCCCGCAGGCCGAACAGCAGCGCGACCAGCAGCGATTTCCCAGAAACCAAAGCCGTTTCACTTGGGACCCCACCGGCAATACGCTTGTCCAGTACGCCGCCAACCGCACGCAGACCGTGCGCCAGGAGGTGGAACAGCAATTTGGCGTGAGCGGCGAAGTCCAGGTGACGATTGCCGCGAGCGGCAACGGCGAAGTGCTGCTCGAGGACCTGAGACTCCCGAGCAAAAACTACAGCGCCAAGTTCTTTAACGGCGTGCAAATGAAGCTCACCGCCGTAGCGACCAACGGTTCCGTGTTTGCAGGCTGGGACGACGGCAGCACCGAGAACCCGCGCATTGTGAGCCCCACCAACGGCGTCACCTACACCGCGAACTTCAAGTAATTTCAAATAAGGTTGGAAAACACCAAGAGGTCGCCCAAGCGGCCTCTTTTTTGCTATATTTGCGCACAGAAAGCCATCGACGGGAGTGCCGAAAACATCGGCCACCCACCGCCACGTTTAACGAGGTATTACGATGGACTTAAAAATATTAGCCCAACCGGACGATGTCACCTGCGGGCCCACGAGCCTGCACGCGGTGTACACCCATTTTGGCTACAAAATTCCACTAAAGCAACTCATCTCAGAAATCGAATTCCTGGAAGAAGGCGGCACGCTGGGCGTGTTTTTGGGCATTGACGCCCTAAAGCGCGGCTTTGACGCCACCATCTACAGCTACAACCTGAAAATTTTCGACCCCACGTGGGTCGGGCTCTCCATGAAGGCACTCAGGGAAAAGTTGGTTTTACTCCACAAGGCAAAACACGCGCCAAAACTCAAAAAAGCCATTGAAGCCTACATCCGCTTTATAGACCTGGGCGGGCGCATCAACTTTGCGGACCTGCGCGCAGCCATGTTCGAAAGCTACTTCAAGCGGGACATCCCCGTGCTCACGGGACTCTCGGCCACGTACCTCTACAGGAGCAAGCGCGAATACACCGACGAGACGGACCATTCTGTTTTTGACGACATCAAAGGCGAGCCCATGGGGCACTTTGTGGTGCTCTACGGCTTCGACGAAAAGAAGCACTTTTTGGTGGCGGATCCCGACTGCACGAACCCCATGATGCAAGGCCCTTATTACAAGGTCGACAAGTTCAGGCTGATCCACAGCATTCTGCTCGGCATCGTCACCTACGACAGCAACATCCTTGTCGTGGAACCCAAAAAGAGTTAAACATAAGTCATGAAAAAAATAATCGTTGTCAACAACCCCAAGCATTGGAAGTTCCACATCCCCGAAGCCGAAATCGTTTCGGCAAAGGACTACCTCACAGAGCGCTCCTACACCAAGGAGAAAAACCTCCGCGTGTTCAACCTGTGCCGCGATTACAGCTACCAGAGCAAGGGCTACTATGTGTCGCTTTTGGCAGAGGCCCGCGGCCACAAGGTCATCCCGAACGTCAAAAGCATGCGCGATTTCAAGTCGCCCGCGGTGGTAAAAATCATCAGCGACGAAATCGACGAGCTCATCCAAAAGAGCTTTAGGCACTTGACGGGTACGGAGTTCGTGCTCTCCATCTACTTTGGGCAAAACGTGAGCCCGCAGTATCTGGAACTCTCGCAGGAACTGTACCGCATTTTCCAGGCGCCGCTACTGCGCGCCAAGTTCGTGTTCAAGCAAAAGTGGTTCATCCAGAGCATCCGCCCTATTTGCGTCGACGAAATCCCCGAGACGCACAAGGAGATGGTGGACCTGTTCGCGCAGGAATACTTTGAGAAGACCCGCTTTGTCTCGACAAAGAGCGACGAATACCTTTATGACCTGGGCATCCTCATCAATCCAGACGAAAAGGAGCCGCCCAGCAACAAGGAGGCCATCCACAACTTTATCGAGGCGGCGCAAGACACGGGATTCCGCGTGGAGCTCATCACCAAAAAGGATTATCACCGCGTGGGCGAATTCGACGCCATCTTTATCCGCGAGACAACAAACGTGAATCACCACACCTACGCGTTCGCGCGCCGCGCCCAGAGCGAGGGCATCGCGGTGATCGACGACCCCGACAGCATTTTGCGCTGCTCCAACAAGGTGTATTTGCAGGAGCTCATGGAGGTGGGACACATTCCCGCCCCCAGGACAATTATCGCCCACAGCGAAAACCGCCACACGCTCGCCAAGGAGCTCGGCTTCCCCATGGTCATCAAGGCGCCGGATTCCAGCTTTTCGATGGGCGTCAAAAAGGTGAACGACAAGGCTGAACTCGAGAAGGTGCTGGACGAGATGTTTGAAGGGAGCGACCTCCTGATTGCGCAGGAGTTCACGCCTACGGACTTTGACTGGCGTGTCGGAATTTTGGACGGCAAGCCGCTTTACGCCTGCCGTTACTTTATGGCCAAGAACCACTGGCAGATTTACAACTGGGACGCGAAAGACGAAAAGGGACTTTGCGGCAAGTACGACTGCCTGCCCATCGAGATGGTGCCCCACGGGATTGTGAAGACAGCCCTCCGCGTGGCTTCGATGATCGGCAACGGGCTTTACGGCGTGGACCTCAAGGAAGTGAACGGCAAGCCGATGGTAATCGAGGTCAATGACAACCCGAGTATTGACGCGGGCATTGAAGACCAGGTGGGCAAAAAGAAGGTTTACCTCGCGGTGATGCGCTCGTTGCGGCACCGTATCGAAGACCGTTTGAACGCCGCGCAACAAAAGATTCTGCAACACGACAGGGAAATGCTATTTTAGCGGCATGGGGGCGCTTCGCTTTGAGGAAATCCTCATAGGTTTATTATGGAAACTTTCAAGATCTGGGAACGCTTCGGCGTCGAAATGGAATACATGATTGTGGACAGGGACACCCTGCAGGTGCTCCCCCGTGCCGACGTGCCCCTCGGAAAGGACAAGGACGGCAACCAGCTCTCCGATACGGAATACGGCGACATTGGGCTCTCGAACGAACTGGTGAGCCACGTGCTGGAATTCAAGTGCGCCCACCCGCGTTCCACATTCGACGGGCTCGGCAAGCATTTTCAGCACGAAATCCGCAGGGCGAACAAGAAGCTCGAAAAGATCAACGCCATGCTGTTGCCAAGCGCGGCCCACCCGTTTATGGACCCGGCAGAGAAAGTGCTGTGGCCCTACGAGTGCAAGGAAATCTACGACACCTACGACCGCATTTTCGATTGCCGCGGCCACGGATGGGCAAATTTGCAGTCCACACATTTGAACCTCTCCTTTGACGGCGACGACGAATTTGGCGAACTGCACGCCGCCATCCGCATAATGCTCCCGCTCATCCCAGCCATTGCGGCGAGCAGCCCGTATTTGGACGGCAAGTTCAGCGGCTTTTTGGACGCGCGCATCGAGACCTACCGCCACAACCAAGACAAGATTCCAAGCATCGCGGGCAAGGTCATCCCGGAGCCGGTCTACACCTACGACGACTACAACCGCGTGATTTTTGACCGCATCAAAAAAGACATCGCACCCTACGACACCGAGCATCTGCTGAACCACTTCTTTTTGAACAGCCGCGGCGCCATCGCCCGGTTTGACCGCGGAGCAATCGAGATCCGCCTTGTGGACATCCAGGAATGCCCCAACGCCGACATCGCCATCGCCGAACTGGAAATTGCAACGCTCAAGGCGATTGCATGCGGGCGGTTCTGCAACGCCTACGGCATCAAGGATTACCGCAAAAAATTGCGGAACTTTGACACCGACAAGCTCTCGAACATGCTGACCGCCATCTCCAAGGGCGCGGAGGACACTGTCATTGACGACGTTGAACTTTTGACGCTTTTCGACATGGACCCGGCTGGCGACGCAGGCAAAAAAAGCGGAGTCACCGCGGGCGACATTTGGAAGCACATCTTTGAGGTGGTGCAGGGCGACCTCACCGAGGTCTCGCACGCCACAATGCAAAAGATGCTCCGTCGCGGGACGCTGGCAAGCGCCCTCCACAAAACGCTGGGCGACACGCCCACCCACGAAGCCTTTGTGAACGAATACAAGAAGCTGGCCGACTGCCTCGCCCACAACCGCCTCTACGCCACGCCAGAAGATGCATAAACAACGTCCCTACAAAGCCGCGGCAGTCCAAGGCAAAGACTTTATTGTCGTTACCTGCGAGCATGCGAGCAACGCTGTGCCCGCGGCTTTCCGCAAATACTTCAAAAGCGCCGCCGCCAAGGCCGCCCTCAAAACCCACCGCGGTTATGACATCGGCGCCTTGCGCGTCTACCGCCGCCTCGTCAGCCACCTCCATCCGGACTTTTGCAGCGAAGGCACATTCACGCGCCTCCTCGCCGACCTAAACCGAAGCCTCGGCAACAAGAATTTTTTTTCGGAATTCACACGCGACGCCACCACCGCCGACAAGGAGAGGATTGCCGCCCTTTGGCATGGCCACCGGGACCCCATACAAGAATTTGTGGCACAAGTTTTACGGCACCCCAAAAGCGCCGCAGCAAAAACGGGAAAAACCCGCGTCATCCACATCGCCATCCACAGCTTTACGCCGATACTGAACGGCGAAACCCGCAATACCGAAATCGGGCTGCTATACGACCCCAAACGCCCTGCAGAACGAACCTTTGTACAAAACCTGCGAAGTCAAATACTGAGGGCGTTCCAAGACCGCACCCCCCAAAAACCAAGAGTCCGTTTCAACTACCCCTACACGGGCTACTCCGACGGCCTCACGACTAGCCTACGCAAAGAGTTCGGCGAAAAATACCTCGGCATCGAAGTCGAGATCAACCAAAAACTTTTCAAATAACGGAATTGGCGCCCTAGTAATCCTTGACGCAGCGCACCGAGTACATGTTGCTCGACACGTCAAAATCCATGGTGAAGTCGCCCGGCGGAGCCAAGTGCCAGCCGTACGCGTCGCCATCCTCGCTGGTGGCGCTCCAAAAGTGCGCCGACACGCCCAAGTCCAAGAATTCGTCGGTCGCCCTGCCCGCGGGCACCACGTCAAAGCCGTAGCGGTCGCTGCCGTCCCACTTGTCGCGGGACTTGAGGCTCACCCAGGCGGCTTCCTTGCCGTCGCTGTCCTCGATAAACGTGCGAAACCGCTTCCATTCATCGTTCTCAGGCAGGTGCCAACCCGAGGGGCATGCCTTGGTAGCCGCCTCGAAGGTGTAGAGTCTGCCGTACTTGGTGCAGTTCTCGGCCTTGCCATCGTAACATTCGCTTCCGCTTATTTTATACGAAATATTCTCTGCCGTCCAGGTGATGGAGCCGATTACGACCGTGCGGTAGCTACGACCGTCGCGGCTGTCGCGCATGGAGCCTGTCTTGGGAGCAGCCCAAGCGAGCATGGCGAGGCAGAGCGTCAAAAGCAAAAAATGGAAAGTCTTCATAGCCATAATTTAATAATGCAGCAGCACCGAATCGATCTTTGCAGTCAAGCGCAAAGCCCCAAAACCGTTCAGATGGTCATAATCGTAGGCCAGGGAATCGGCATAATCGTGCGCCCCCATCTTGTTCTCGTCCATAAAGACAAAATTGTCGTACGCCAGTTGCATCGAGTCCACCTTGCTCAAAGCCTGTTCGGCGCAGCTACGGCGAATCGCATGGCGGCCAAACGAACCCGTCGTGGCGTAATAGGGGCTTTGCGGGAACACCACGCCCAAAACCAGCACGTTCCTCTCCTTCGCCATTTGCAAGATTTTCTCCAGTTCGGCGAGGGCGCGCTCGATTCTATCGGTACTGTCGCACCAGGTGGAATCGCCCAAGATGTCGACCTGGTTAAAGCCGCCCGTGGTCCAGGAATTTTGGTCGAGGATGTTGACCCAGCCCCTGTTAAGATGGTTCCCGTCAAAAACTTCCTGCTCGCTGAGGATCCTTTCGCTGATCTTCTTGAGTTCAGGCAAATCCTTATCTTCCCAAAAGTCGTGGTCCCTGTCGTAAAAGTAGCCCGGAATCGCGAGCAGGTTCTCGGCGACCTTCACATTCTCGGCATCATTCCACAAATCGGGATCAATCCCTACGATAACAGCCTTGAGACTCTTGGCGTGCCTGAACACATAGTTCTCCAAAACGTAAAGCGAAACGTCCATATCGGAGGGGATCGCCGCCATGTTATACGAACGGCCGTACGACAAAGCACTGGGGGCAAACGCCATGCTCATGCGCGAGGAGCCCACGGCCACGACCTCGAGCGAATCGTACTCGCTCCAAAAGGCGTTCATTTTGAACGAGAGCAGCGGATTGCTCACGTCAACGTAATACACGCACGCGCTGTCCAGGTTCCACTCGTTTTGCAAAACCATCTTGTTGGAGCCTTTGACCCACAAGCTCGGGTGCCACAGCTCTACACCGTCCACCAGCGGCATCACGGTGCTGTCGGAGAGATCCACCAAGACCACCCTACCGTGGACGCCATCGATATTCGCGAGCGTCGCCACCACAAGGTTCGCCGAGTCACCCACGACCCATTCGGTATGGTCAAAGCTGCGCCCACGAGGCGATGGAACCGCCTGCACCAGGGTCCCATTGCGGTCCGCCACCAAAAGCATCTCGTGCGACCCGTAACTTTTGCCCGCGAACTTGCGCCCCGTCCTGCCGCCAAAATCCAAAAAAAGCGTGCGGTGCGAAGCATCGCGGGAAAGCGAAACGTTGCACGCCTGTTCCCCCGCATACCACAGGGTGTCGCGCACCGCGGCGGAATCGGCGATACGGGCACGCAAAAGCCGAGCCCCCGTCACGGCAAGGTCTACGCCCCCCAAGGAGCCGTTAAAGTTCACGCCACCATGATAGGCGCCGTCAAAAAGCCTTTGGGGCACTCCAAAACGCCCCCCTTCAAACTTTACCTGCCATGTGGACGCGCCCTTGAAAACCGCCTCGTCCCTGTTGTTGGCGGAACTCGTCACATAAACGATCACCGTATCGCCCGAGGGCGTCACACGCCACCGCGGGATGCTCGCGTTCTCCACCTCGAGCTTCACGAGACCGCTCCCCTCGGCGTTCAGGTCACGCACGTAAACCGACGATTTCCCGGAAATGCCTTCCAGCCCGGTCGAGAACGCGACACGGTTGCCGTCCGGCGAAATCTCGGGATGGTAGACCTCCATGGTGTCGGGGATTTCCACCACAGAGAGCGCCACGGCGGAGTAATCCACAAACGCGAGATTCCCTGTGAGGTCATTGCGGAAGGCAAGTTTTGTACGGTACGAACCCGTAATGGACTTGACCTTCGCGGAGTTCGCAAGAATCGTCATTTGGCTCTTGTTCGCAGATCCGTTCGACGCCATCCACACAGCGCCGGGGATAGCCCCGTACGCAAGCCTAAAGCCCACGTACTCCTCCTTGGCAGACGACGTCACCTTGTACACATCCCCCTTGCGGTAACGCTTGATAGACAAAGGATCTGTACGGAAGCTCCCTCCCTTGACGACCCGCTCGCCATGCTGGCCTCCGTCGGGAGCGCCCACATAGTTGGTGACCGTCGTATCGTGGAAGTAGCCAAGCCAGTCGTTCACCCATTCCATCACGTTTCCCGCCATGTCGCAGAGCACCGAATCTTTTTTGCCGGAGAGGGACGCCCTGCCGCCGGCATCGCCCGACGTGCAGACCTCGTGCGCAACGTAATTGGAGTTGGACGCATTCCAGCTCGCCTCCGGATCCCAGTCGCCAGACGCCGCCAAGACCCACTCCGCCTCGGTAGGGAGCCTGTAGCCCTCCACCTCGGGGTGAAACGCCAGCCCATCCAAGTTCGTGCAATGATTGTCGGCGCTGAACGACGCCGAGATATAGGTGTAGACCGTATCCCTTTTATGGGAAACGCTCATGGCGTTCGCGAACAGCACCGCGTCGTAAAATGTCACGTTGACCAGAGGGAGGTTCGGATTCTCGCAATCGCCGAACTTCTTTAATGCCGACTGTTCCACCAGCTCCGCATACTCGCCGCAGGTCACCTCGTGTACTCCCATGAGGAAGTCGTAATCCAGTTTTACCCTCATGGAGGGCTGTTCGTTTGCCGGAACCAAAGAATCGTTCATGCCCAGGGTCAATTGCGCCCCGGCGACAAGGACCATGGATTTTGGAGAAAGATCCTGCGCGGAATCCAACAAAGTGGAATCGACTGCCAAGGAGTCGACCAACGAAGAATCCAATACAGAGGTATCCGCTATCGCGGTGTCGTTCGGGAGAGAGTCGGTCAAAAGCGTGTCTGTAAAAAGAGTGTCCACCACGGAAGTATCGCACTCAACAACGATTACAAGGTCCTCCTCTTCTTCGGCGGAGTCACTGCTGCTGCAAGCAGTCATGGCGAGCAGGGCAAAAAAAACACTCAGGACCAGCTTTTTCATAATCGTTTAACCAACTTTACAAAAATAGCTTATGGCCTCACCTACTTGAACTTCGCGATAAACTTGGAGCCGTCAACAGGGCTCACGAGGCGCGGGTTTTCCATGTTGCCGTCCGACCAACCGTCGAATACACTCCCGCCCGTCGGCGTCGCCGTCAGCAGCATGTCGTTGCCGGCGAAGAACGTTCCGGTATAGTTCGTACTCGGGAGTTTCATCCCGTCGAGCAAGACGTTTCCGTTGCCCGTGGAGCCGATCGTCACCGAAATATCATCACCCAAACCGAATTCCAAGCGGTACTCCCTGCGGACGGCAGCGGTCCTGGTGCTCGCATAAGACTTGAGTGTCGCTCCGGTCTTGTCGAAGGAATGTTCGTTCCTCGGGTACATCTTCATATCGCGATCCATCTCGGCATACGGTATTGTCGCCGTCATGCGGTCCGTCGCCTCCACAACCCTTTCATAAGAGAGGTAATAGTCGAGCATGACCGCGGAATGGTTGATAAAGAGACGCCTAAAATCGGGATTCTCGATCAGCTTGATGTAAATCTGGGCAAAGCAATGTGAAGTGAAACACATGTTCGTCCCACCCTGCTTTATCCAGCTGAACATGTTGTGGCTCGTATAATTGAACCCGCTCACGGCCCAGTCCCAGCCGAAACCGTGGTCGACGTCAAAAATCATGAACTTGAAAGGCTGATCCGCCGTATTCCAGGCGCGCACGTTGTTGTCGGGCCAGTCACCGTTGTGGATGTAAATTTCAGCAGCCATGTAATCCGCATAGTTACCGACATCCATCATGGTCTGGAGTTTCTCATAGGCAGCAGCATCCGTCCCAAAATCACTCTTGTCGATAAAATCAAGCATTTCAAGGTAAGAATCCGCCGAGCCGCCGCTTGCCGTCACGGTAGTCTCTATGTGCTTCACCATGTTCACCTGCTTGGAATCGATACCGTAGTTCGTCTCGACAAAATGTTCGTTCAGGCGTTCGCGCATGTCGAAAATCCCGTAGTAGGCGCCATTGTAAAACACAACCACTTGGCGACTCCTCTGGTAATCTACCCCGCTCCCTTCCATAAGGCTCGTGAGCACCGGGTCTTCAATGTAGTCACTCACAAAGCGGTTACCGTTATTCCTCAAGTTGAAAGCCTTGAACTTGTTGGCTTCGGGCCTGGTCTTGAACAACGGGAACTTGATACGGCCGTCCTGATATTCGCTCTTCATCTTGATGGCCACAGACTTCTTGGCCCTGTAACGGCTCCACTGGCCAATAATGGAAAGACCCGCATCAATCTGCCAGTCCCTCTTTGTCGAAGCACTGCCGTTTTCGAAGAACTCCACATGGACGGGGAGTTCCAGGTCCCACCAGTAATTCGCCTCACGGCATGGTTCCGCGCAGTACGAAACGCCCTGGCTGTAGTAGCCGTTCTTGGAATCAAACATCTTGTACGGGTCCACGCTAATAGCCACAACCGGCATGGAGACCTTCTCGTTTATAAAAAACGTATGGCTTGACTTGCGCGCAACAGAATCACCGACGAATTCCGCACAGCGTACTACCGTATTGCGATTCACCACATAGGGCTCCACAAATTCCTCCGCAACGGAGGTCGGCTCGGAACCATTGAAGGTACAGCGGATTTTACCGCCATATTCAGGCGCAGGCACAGGAATCGTCAATTCGTCATAAAAACCCGCCGGAGGCAGGAGGCGGACCTTGGAAGCTTCTTCACTGGAGCCTTCATCGTCGGGGTCCTTCGCCGCAGAATTTGCGGCAGAGCTGCTGGAAATTCCAGAGCTGCTGGAAATTCCAGAGCTGCAGGAGATTCCAATGCTGCTAGAGGAACCCGAGTCGCTCGAAACATTCGCGGAACTTACCGCAGACGTCGAAGATGTCCCCCTGGAGCTGCTAGAAGAATCGCCACAACAGGCTCTCTTTTCGAGATACCAGGAATAGAGCGAATCCGTAAGTTCGATGCTATCGAGATTCAGCATGGCCGCAGGGGCAGAAACGATTTCATCGCCCCAGCCATCCGATTCATCGTCACTGCACGACGCCACAAGCGCCAATACAACAGAACCGAGCAGAAATTTTTTCAAAATAACTTTAAACATCGTTTTTCCCCGAATCATTCTTCGGAATAATTATTAGAGTAAGTCACCTGACGACAAGCCACTTCCACACTTACTCCTGCCGTATTCTCCACCGTTACCGTCGGGCCATAAGTCCCCGCCCCTTCAGGAACCTGTATCGCCACGGTCGCATCATCAGGATCCGGCGTCACATCGTCACTCCAAGTATATTCCAATGGCGTGGCGCCCTCGCTCGTGCAACCGACAACACTCCACCGGAACATGAACACATCTTCTGCACTTTGTCTTGGAACAGGATCCGGATCACCGCAAGAGCACCCCGTAATGGCTGGAGGTCCCGGCGGGGCTTCCTTCACCGTCAGCGGAGCACAATTGACAACCATTTCGTATTCATCCCCCTCATTAAAAGTTACAGAGGCGTTAACCACACCTGTTGCTGCAGGAGTTATTTGAGGATTAAGGACCATCGACATCACTTCGGGTTCATTTTCACCTTCCGTAAACGTCCATTCATAAGTATCAGTGGGCAAATAGGTTACCATAAACGACCATTCAACGGTTTCACCAAGCGTAATTTCCGATTTTTTCGGGGCGCACGTGACGTTGTAGGCAGTCGCTTCCTCGCAGCGCAATCTATCACTAGATCCGTCCGTATTTTCTACCACGGCTGTCGGAGTGGCCCACCCGGCCTCGGTGAACGTCTTGGTAACAATAGAATTGTCCGTCGGATCCACCGTAAATCCAGAAGACCAATCATATGTCAGAGGAAGCGAATAGGGGCTTATGCAACCCTTTATCTGCCACTGGTAAACGACGTTCCCCTCGGCAATATTATTCACAGAAGATAGCAATGTCGGGCCTTTGCACGAACAATTTTGCAAGGGTTCCTTTGCCACGTAAACACTCGGGCAAGACACTGCAATTTCCGTGTCAAGATCCTTATTCAAAACAACAGAAGCTTGAACATCGCCCGTAACCAGAAGCTGAGTCACCATCGATGCGTCTGTACCCGTAGCGAGCACCTCGCCATTTTTATCCTTAACAGTCCACAAATAGGTCTCCGGTTCATAATTACCCGCATTCGAAAGTGTCCAAGTGATATTCCCCCCCTTGTTCACATAATCCGCAGAAGCCTGGCAGTCAACCCCATACACAACAGCCGGTCCACAGGAGAGTTCCTGTTTCGATCCGTAATCGTTACTTACCGTCACATTCGCCATATAGGTACCCGGATAATACGCTGTTTTATTGGCTACCGTTTTGAAAGAGCTAAAACCAAATTCCAGATTTTCCATGGCGCTGCTATCCGGCGACAATCCGTTCAATTCCCATTCATAATTCAAATCGTCTTCGTTCTCACAACCGGTCACATTCCATACAAATGTCACATGATCAACCTGCCCATCCCCGATATTGGGATAACCCCCAGAAAAAGTCGGCGCACCACAAGTACAGCCCGTCACAGCGGGGGCTACCATCAAGTCGGCACAGGCGAGTGTCGTTTCCGTATCCTCACCCTTATTCACGGTCAGTACTGCAGATACCGTTCCCTCATTGGAATAGGTATACGTCGGGTTCTCTAGGCCGCTCTCGGTAACACCGTTTTGATCCGTTATTTTCCATTCATAGGAACTTGCAGTATACGGTTTACCATCGACAAAGAGAGACCAAGACGCTTCGTCACCCTTGATGACAACATTTGACTCGTCTGTCGGGCCGCAAGTCACCGCACTCACCGTGCACACGGTGTCACCGGCAAAAAGAACCGCATAGGTCCGCAACGGAGAGAGCGAATCGTCCAAGGTATAAGTCGCCTGAGTCAAATTGGAATACCATACATAACGCGAATACATGTACGAACCATCGGAACCGTAGTAATCATACTTGTCCGACGCGTTCATCGTTATTTTCGTCGAGAAAGAATCTCCCGAAACAATCGACAAATCCACCGAAGGTAGGTAGGCATTGGCGCCATTCCTGTAAAATACATCGATTTTTTCTTTGCCAAGGGAACAATCAAACTCCATTTCCCTAACGACGCCCACTTTTTTGCATGAGGGAGTCATGTATTCCCCATCGCTGTTGGTAACCGACACGTAAGGAGCATATTCTCCAGTCCAGGTGGTGGACCCGACTCCAACTGAATCGTCCCCGACACCTCCCTCGGACCATTCGTACGTAAACGGCTCTGAACCGGTACAGCCCGTCACGGTCCATTCCGCCTTCAAATAATCGGGAGAGTTTAGCGCAATAACCGTCGCATCCGTCGTACATTCACAACCCGATATCGGCGTCCCTCTCACAGTCAAACCCGTACAAACAACCGTATCGCTTTGGGATTTCATGCCCTCGTTCACGATCAGCATTGCCTTGTGCCAGCCGCCGCGGTTAAAGGAAACTTCGGGAGAGACCTCACTGCTTTGTGAAGGATCCGCCGCATCGCCGAAAATCCAGTTGAAGGTCTGCGGCGTTCCACCCATGTTGTAGAAGGAATAAGTCACCTTGTCACCCTTTTGAGCCTCAGTGACCGACGCCTTACAGATACCGCGAACCGTGATTCCGTCATCTACGGGCTTCGAAGAAGAACTCACGGCCTCCGAGGAGGACGAGAGCGAAGAAGAACTATCCTGCGTTTTCGAGGAGGAACTGTCCATGCCCTTAGAAGAGGAACTGTCCATGCCCTTAGAAGAGGAACTGCCTGGCGTTTTCGAGGAAGAACTGACCGGCTCCCCGCCCTTGTACCAAACGCCATCCTTGCATTCATAAGCCTGCACCTTGCTCAAGACGTAGGCAAACATTCCATTCTTGGAGCATGTGGGCAAGTCGTTTTCAGAGATAACCGTATCCGAGACTTCCACCCATTTTTGGGAGGCGCAGGCCATGAGGTCGCCACCCATGACCACAGAGAGGGAGCCTTCCCTTGCGATGTTGCAACCCTTCAGGGAATCGGCGGAAGCAACCGTATCCTGGATCATCACAGCGATAAAGCATTCCACATAATCCTCGTCCGAGAAAGCCTCCCCACGGAAATCGACCCAGGAACCAGAACGGCAGGTATACACTTGCCTACGCGTAACCGTAAAGACGTTCGAACCTTCCAACGCCGCATCGCAGGCACGAATATTGCAGACACCGCCAACAATTTCTCCAAGCATCGTCCACGAATCGGGAACACAGGCGTAATACACCCCGGCGACATCGGCCACCTGACCGCGCAACTCCTCAGAACAGGCAGGGAGTTCCTCGAGGGAACTGTACTTTTTCGCATCGAGGAGAATTTCTTTTGTGGTAAAGCTCGCATCGTCCTCGCCACAAGCAATCAGGGAAATGGAAAGGAACGCCGCACAAAGGAACGCTACGGGGGTCGAAAGATTTCGCCTTTTCAAGGGCAGCCTCCATTATTAAACAAATTTTGCGAAAATATAATTTTTTTTACATTTCTTTTTCGCCAATGATGCGGCACGCTAGGCCTTGACCGGCCCGGCAGAGAAAAAAAGGCTCTGTCAAGTCATTTTATACGGTTCTATTGTCATAGCAAAAAAAGTCGGTTTCGTAAGCCCCTCCGAAGCTGTTTATTCACTACGGAATTGCAGAATTTAGGCTATTTTGGCCATTTTTGGTTTCCGCAGCGTTCTTGCAACCATACAGTCTGGTGTGACAGAGCCGAGGTCAAAACCGCAGCAGAACCGCAGTTTTTCGGAAATAACCACGCAGCTATATAAAAAGGCTTGACAGAGCCGTGGCTTTAGTGCATATTACCTGTACCTGACAGAAGACGACGGCAGCGCATGGATGGAAGACCCCATGGAAAACAATTTCTCCGTACGCTGTATAAAGGACTAACTAAAGGAGAGAAAAATGTCCACCAAGATTCTTTTCGGCCTATCGGCCAGTGCAATACTACTCCTCTCTGCCTGTGGCGACGAAGTTACCGAGGTGACCGAAGTCAATGAAACCACCGGAATGCAAGTACTGGAAAAGGGTGAAGCCTTGCCCAAGTGCAACACGGACAGCGAAGGCTCCATGGTTTACGCGCTTGATTCGGCTGCAGCCTACGTCTGCGTCGACAAAAAATGGAACTCGCTGAACGGCAAAGACGGCGAAAAGGGCGATAAGGGTGACCAAGGCGAACAGGGCGTCAAAGGTGATACCGGAGAGAAAGGCGACCAAGGTGAACAGGGAGCCAAAGGCGACACCGGTGAAAAAGGCGACCAAGGAGAAAAAGGGGATAAGGGCGATACCGGTTCTTCTTGTACTGTAGAACAGTTAGCCGACAGTAGCGGATACAAAGTTATCTGCAGCGGCGATTCCGTAGGCGTGATTTTGAATGGCGAGAAAGGTGAAAAGGGAGAACAAGGAGAAACCGGCACCAAAGGCTCCAGTTGCAATGTTTTTGATAATGGCGAAGGCACCTTGACAATAGTCTGCAATGACGGAAAGAATAGCCGGACAGTAGAATTTTATAAAGCGGTATGTGGAGCTACCCCGTACGATCCCGAGAAAATGGCCCCAGCTTATTGCGACAACGGAATTTTATACGTAAAAGATTCTCGTGACAGCCAACGTTACAGGGTTGTACCTATCGGTTCTCAAATCTGGATGGCAGAAAACCTGAATTACGCAAGTGCCGAGAGTTTTTGTTATGACGACGATCCCGCCAATTGCGAAATCACTGGCCGTTATTATTCTAAGGATATCGCAAATAATGTTTGTCCAGTTGGGTGGCATCTACCTAATTCGGAGGAGTTCGAAAACCTTATATCTTATGTTGGCGGCAAAGACGTTGCTGGAATGAAACTGAAATCTACCAACGGATGGGTTTCCCAGTCTTCCGGCAATAGTTGTAATGGAACGGACGATTATGGGTTTTCAATCATTCCTTCCGGTGACATCATATATAATGCTAACACAGAAAAATGGATCTCTCGGATACGAGGAAGTGCATCCGCCTTCTGGATCAATAACACCGGAAATTCCTCATATAACGTCCTTCTTATCGGATATATCGATAGCTATTCTGTCTCTTTCTCTACCTCGTCGTCGATGATTGCCTATTATTCCATCCGTTGCCTCAAGGATTAACTAAAGGAAAAACATCATGCCTAACAAGATTCTTTTCGGCCTGACGGCCACAGCAGTACTTCTCCTTTCCGCCTGCGGTGACGACGCCTCCAGTGCGACCAAAGCCGACGAACCCGAAAAAGAGGCAAAAGAAGAGGCACAAGGTTGAAAATAGCTTCTGCAACGTAGACTCCTGCACCAAATATGGTCGCATGTACACATGGGGTGCCGCCATGGACAGCGCGGGCACATACAGCACGAACAGCAAGGGTTGCGGCTTTACCGAAGACGAAGATGACGTTTGTTCGATCAAAAAACCGGCCCGTGGCGTATGCCCCGAGGGCTGGCATATCCCGGACTCTACGGAATTCGCAATCCTCGTGGATAATGTCGGAGGGCAAGAAGTCGCCGGCAAAAAACTCAAGTCCACGACCGGTTGGACCGATTACGATGGTAATGCCGCCAATGGCGAAGATGCCTACGGCTTTACGGCACTTTCGGTGATGACCCGGCTTCCTGACGGGGTAATCTTTGGCCCAGGTGTTGCACGATTCTGGTCTACTGAATATTACGGTGGCTTTGGCTCTGTCAAGTCATTTTATACGGTTCTATTGTCATAGCAAAAAAAGTCGGTTTCGTAAGCCCCTCCGAAGCTGTTTATTCACTACGGAATTGCAGAATTTAGGCTATTTTGGGCATTTTTGGTTTCCGCAGCGTTCTTGCAACCATACAGTCTGGTGTGACAGAGCCGAGGTCAAAACCGCAGCAGAACCGCAGTTTTTCGGAAATAACCACGCAGCTATATAAAAAGGCTTGACAGAGCCAGAAAAAAAAATGCATTTTTGTGCAGTGAACCTATTGACATTTGCCCATTTGTACATTATATTTATATCTGTAAATTGCAACCATTCCCTTTTTTACGAGGTATAAGATGGAAGACAACAGCAAGCGCAAAGAACTGACGGACCGCCAGGCCGAAATCTACGATTTCATTTGCAAGTACTCCAAGGAGAACCGCATGCCGCCCACTGTCCGCGAAATCGGCAACCACTTCGACATTTCGTCGACGAACGGGGTCCGCTCCATTTTGGCAGCCCTCATCAAAAAAGGCTACATCAACCGCTCCCCGCGTCTGAGCCGCGGCATCGAAATCCTGAACACGAACGGCGCCGAACACATGGAAGAGGCAGTCAGCAACACCATCGAAATCCCCATCGTGGGCCGAGTCGCCGCAGGCACCCCGATTCTCGCCGTGCAGAACCTCGAAGGCACCGTCACCATCGACCGCGACTTCCTCGCCTGCCGTACCGACGTCTTCGCACTCCGCGTCAAGGGCGATTCCATGATCAACGCCGGAATCTTTGACGGGGACCTCATTTTCGCCCGCCAGCAAAAGACAGCCGACCGTGGCGAGATTATCGTGGCGCAAATCGACAACGAGGCGACGGTCAAGTACTACCAGCCGCTCTCCGACCACATCGAACTTCGCCCGGCGAACCCCAAGTACCGCCCCATCGTCGTCAAGAGCAACAAGGACTTCTCCATTGCCGGACGAGTCATCGGCGTGATGCGCAAGGTGAACTAGGCCACGACCGCGCGGCTATAAATTACCGCGCGACGACCGCAAAACAGAATCTACAAAAAAAGCCCGCACTCATGGTGCAGGCTTTTTTTCATCCCGTACAAATTAATCGTCGAGGTCGGCGAGTTCCTCTTCGGCTTCCTTCAGGTCGGCCGCGTTCGGGCCGTCCATAAATTCGCCGTCTTCATCGGCCTCGTCCAGGGAGTCACCGCCCATGGCGCCCAGCTGGTACTCGACCTTGCGGGCTTCCTTGGACTGCCCAAGTTTGAGGATGGCGGCGCATTCTTCGCAGTAGCCCAGATGCTTGTCGACCCAGAATTCGGGAGACACGAGGTTGCGGTTGCAGCGCGTGCACATCTGTGTCGCAGCTTCGCGGGTAAACGCGAGGTTCTGTTCCTCGAGTTCCTTCAAAATGCGTTCCGTGAGTTCTTCCTGGGTTTCTTCGGCCAGAGAGACCTTGTGGCGGATGGAAGCGGTCGGCTTCTTCTCGAGCTGCTTGAGTTCGGAGGAGACCTTCTTTTGGTTGGTCTTCTCTTCGTCTTCCTTCACCTCGATGAACATGATGGTCTTGATGGGCTTTTTTCCCTCGACCAGAAGAACCGACGCGATGGGCTGGTTCTTTGCCTTCTCGGCGGCTTCCTTGGCGGCCTTCTTGGCGGCTTCGGCAGCTTCCTTGGCGGCGGCTCTTTCGGCAGCCTTGGCTTCGGCGGCGGCTTTCTTCGCCTCGGCGGCGGCCTTTTTCTCAGCAGCCTTCTTCTCGGCGAGCGCCTTCTTTTCGGCGGCCTTTCTCTCGGCTTCCTTCTTGGCGGCGAGAGCTTTCTTCTCGGCCTCCTTCTTGGCAGCGAGGGCCTTCTTGTCTAACTTGGCAGCGCCCTTTGCCGGTTTCGCCTTGGCCGGGGCGGCCTTCTTTGCCGGCTTTGCAGCGGCTTTCGCAGGTTTTGCGGCGGGCTTCGCAGGTTTTGCGGCCGGTTTCGCCTTGGCCGGGGCGGCCTTCTTTACAGGCTTTGCAGCGGACTTCGCAGGCTTTGCGGCCGGTTTCGCCTTGGCCGGGGCGGCCTTCTTTGCCGGCTTTGCAGCGGACTTCGCAGGCTTTGCGGCCGGCTTCGCCTTGGCCGGGGCGGCCTTCTTCGCCGGCTTTGCTGCGGGCTTCGCAGGTTTTGCAGCGGGCTTCGCGGACTTTGCAGGAGCAGCTTTTTGGGCAGGAGCGGCGGCCTTTTTGGCGGGTTTGGCCGCCTTGACCGGAGCAGCCTTCTTGGCAGGGGCCTTGGCTGCAGATTTTTTAGCAGGAGTTGCTTTTTTTGTACTCATAGACTACTTCTTTTCCACGATTTTGATGTTGATAATGGGATCGTTCGGCTCGATGCGGCAAACCACATCCTGACCCGAGACAACGCGGCCGAATACCGTGTGCTTGCCGTCCAAGTGCGGTTGCGGCATCTGCGTAATAAAGAACTGGGATCCTCCCGTGTTGGGACCGCGGTTCGCCATCGAGATCACCCCCGTCTCGTGCTTGAGATTGTTGTTCTCGTTGTCGATGGTGTAGCCAGGACCGCCCGTACCGTTGCCTTCGGGGTCCCCGCCCTGAATCATAAAGCCGGGAATCACGCGATGGAAGCGCAATCCGTCGTAAAAGCCCTTGGTCGCCAGCTCCACAAAGTTCGCCACGGTGTTCGGGGCTTCCTTAAAGTCCAAATCCAGCACAATGGTGCCCTCGTGAGTCGTAATGGTCGCCTCGATGGACTTGATGCCGGTATAGTCCCTATTGAAGAGCTTGCCCTCGGCAAAGCACAACGAAACGGCGCCGCTCAAAACAGCAGCGATAGCTATTTTTTTAAAGATTTTCATAGGCTCCATCAATAAAACGAACCAAATACAATTTGACAAGCAAAATATACAATTATTTTTTTTGACATCTGTCACACACACCACAAAAAGCCCCCCATTCCCTAGTCGCATTGATATTTTTTTCTTATTATTGAAAAAAAATACAAGTAGAGGCGATGTATGGATCTGTTGCACACAAAAAAATCCACGGTCATCACCGTAATAGGGATGATTCTCGCCGGAATCGCCGTCAACTTCGCCCTGTCTGTTCTTGTGTACAAGCTCAGTATGCCCCTGTACCTGAACACCATCGGCACGGTCCTCGTTGCCATGCTGGGGGGAGCATTCCCCGGGATCATGGTCGGTTTCTTCTCTACCATCTTCTTCAGCTTTTTTGAGCCCCTCGCCGTCTACTACGGCATCATCTACATCCTCATCGCCGTCTGCACCGTCTACTTCTACAAAAAGCACTACTTCAAGTCGGTGCGCAAGACCATCCTCGCCATAGTCGCCCTGGCGCTCCTCAACGGCGTTCTGGGGTCTGTCTTCAGCTGGTTCCTGTTCGGCTTCGATTTCACCACAAATGCTTCGGCCCCGTTTGTGCAGAGGCTCCTTGACTCCGGCATCAGCAACCGGTTCTCGGCGCAACTGGGCGGAGGCTTCATCGCCGACATCCTCGACAAAACCTGCGTGGTGGTGCTCTCGCTCTGGATTTTCCGGTTCATCCCGCTCCGCATCAAGAACCTCTGCGCGGCCCCCTTCCGTCTCCACGAAATCAAGACGCCAATGCAGTTCGAGACGCGCCTCTCGCTCCTCCGCAAGGTCATTATCGTCGTTGTCATCTCCGAACTCCTGCTGGGCGCCCTCGCCTGCACCATCGGCTACTACCTCAACAAGAACGTGGCCACCCGCAACTACGAGAACATCGGCAAGAGCGCGACCGACGCCGCCGCAAGCCTCATCGACCCCGACATGGTGGCCACCTACCTTGCCCAGGGACGCTCCGCCGAGGGTTACAACGAACTCGAAAAGCAACTCTTTGGCATCAAGAACAGCTTCCCGCAAGTCAAGTTCTACTACGCCTACGCCTTTGACCAGGCCGGGTGCCACGTGCTGTTCGACTTTGACGCCGAGGGCGTTGAAGCCGACGAAGTCGGCGAGATCATCCCCGTCGAGGAATCCTTCGCCGCGCTCGTCCCCGACTTTATTGCCGGCAAGGACGTCGCCCCCGTTGTGACCAACGACGAATACGGCTGGCTCATGACCGTCTACAGGGCGCTGAGGAACAAGGACGGCAAGGCGGTCGCCTACATCGCCGCCGACGTCTCCATGATGGACATCAAGATCGACAACATCGTATTCTTCATCAAGACGCTCTCGCTATTCTTCGGGCTCTCCATCATCATCATGGCCTTTGTACTCGAGGCGGTTAAACGCGGCGTCGTGTACCCCGTGAACGCCATGGCAAGGGGCACGCTCCGCTTTACGAACAAGTCCACCGCCGACCGCCGCAACGGGCTCAACTACCTGAATTCCCTGAACATCCACACCTTCGACGAAATCGAGAACCTGTACAAGGCGCTGGTGCAAATGGCATCGGAGTCCACCACCTATATTGACCAGCTCACCGAGATGCAGGAGAAGCTGATTTACAAGGTCGCCGAACTCGTGGAAGCCCGCGACAAGTGCACCGGAGACCACCTCAAGAATACCTCGTACTACGTGCTTAGAATCGTGGACCAAATGCAGCAAGAAGGCAAGTACCCCGACCAGATTAACGACGAGTTCTTCGAAAAAGTCTGCCACGCCGCACCGTTGCACGACCTCGGCAAAATCCAGATTTCGGATGCCGTGCTCAACAAACCGGGCAAGCTCACCGACGAGGAATTCGCCATCATGAAGAGCCATTCCGAAGAGGGCGCCAAGATTTTGAGAAACATCACCAAGACCATGTCGACCTCCATCAAGATCGACTACCTCGAAGAGGCCATCGACATGGCGCACTACCATCACGAAAAGTGGGATGGTACGGGTTACCCCGAGCACCTCGCCGGCACCGACATCCCGCTCTCGGCGCGCATCATGGCGGTCGCCGACGTGTTTGACGCCCTCATCATGAGGCGCTCGTACAAGGAACCCTTCAGCTACGAAAAGACACTGCAGATCATGACCGAGGGCATTGGCAAGCACTTCGACCCCGTCATCATGGAGTCGTTCTTGCACATCATCAAGGACCTGTACGAAGAGCGCCAGCTCAAGGAATCCCGCAGGGCCGAGCGTGAAGCCAAGCAAAAGGCGGGTCAAGAAACTTAGCGTGCGCAACTTTTCTATATTTTGCGTCAAAAATCTGTTCCGTAACCACACATATTTGTATGGCTCATAACGACAATATTCGAAACTTTAGCATCATTGCGCACATCGACCACGGCAAATCGACCCTTGCCGACCGCATGATCGAACTCACCAAGACCGTCTCCAAGAACGAGATGATGAACCAGCTCTTGGACGACATGGACCTGGAACGCGAACGCGGCATCACCATCAAGGCGCACGCCATCCGCATGGTGTACGAGAAAGACGGCAAAGAGTACATTTTAAATATGATCGACACGCCGGGGCACGTGGACTTCACCTACGAGGTGAGCCGTTCGCTTGCCGCCTGCGAAGGCGCCATCCTCGTGGTGGACGCCAGCCAGGGTATCGAGGCGCAAACGCTCAGTAACCTCTACCTCGCCATCGAAAACGACCTCACGGTCATCCCGGTACTCAACAAGGTGGACTTGCCGGGAGCACAACCCGACCACTATGCCGAACTGGTGGGCGACTTGCTCGGTTACGACCCCGACAAGATCCCGCGCATTTCGGCAAAGACCGGCCTCAACGTGGAACAGGTGCTCGACAAAATCGTGGACGAAATCCCCGCCCCTCCGGGCGACACGGGCAAGCCCCTCAAGGCATTGATTTTTGACTCGGTGTACGACTCCTACCGCGGCGTGATCAACTACATCCGCATTGTAGAGGGCACCATCAAGGCGGGCATGAAAATCCGCATGATGAAGACCGGCGGCGAGTACGTTGTGACTGAGGTGGGAACCTTCAGCATGCGTCGCGACCCGCGCGACGAACTCTCCGAAGGCATGGTGGGCTACGTACTCGCGAACGTGAAAACCATCAGCGACGTGAAAATCGGAGACACGCTGACCGACGTGGCGAACCCGGCAACGGAACCGCTCCCGGGCTACAAGGATATTTTGCCGATGATCTATTCCGGCATCTACCCCATCGACCCCGAGGACTACAAGAACTTACGCGAGGCGCTTGAGAAACTCCGCTTGAACGATTCCGCCCTCACATGGGAACCCGAAACCTCCGAGGCGCTCGGCTTCGGCTTCCGCACGGGCTTCCTCGGGCTGTTGCACATGGAAATCGTGCAAGAACGCCTGGACCGCGAATTCAACGTGGACATCATCACCACCGTGCCGAACGTGGAATACCACGTGTACATGAGCGACGGAAGCATGGTGAAAATCGAGAGTCCGAGTAAACTCCCTGATGCGAGCCGCTACGACCACATCGAAGAGCCCTACGTGAAGGCGCAAATCTTTACGCCCAAGGAATTCGTGGGAGCCATGATGACGCTCTGCGACGAAAAGCGCGGCGAATTCGAGACCATGGAATACATCGACGAGACGAAGGTGATTTTGAAGTACAACCTGCCACTCGCCGAAATCATGTTCGACTTTTACGACCGCCTAAAGTCGGTGAGCCGCGGCTACGCGGGCTTGGACTACGCCCCCAGCGAATACCGCCAGAACAACCTGGTGAAGCTCGACATCCTCTTGAATGGCGACCCGGTGGACGCGTTCTCGGTGATCATCCACCGTGACAAGGCGACCACCTACGCAAACGCCATCTGCGTCAAGCTCAAGGACCTCATTCCGCGCCAGCAGTTCGACGTCGCCATCCAGGGCGCCATCGGCGGGAAAATCATCAGCCGCTCCACTGTGAAGGCGGTGCGCAAGGACGTGCTCGCCAAGTGCTACGGCGGCGACATCACCCGCAAGCGCAAGCTCCTCGAAAAGCAGAAAGAGGGCAAGAAGCGCATGAAGAGCATCGGCTCCGTGGAAGTGCCGCAGAAGGCGTTCCTCGCCGTGCTCTCGCTCAGCGACGATTCCAGCAACAATGGTGACTAAGCCCAAGGAATCCCATGCGTTCGCTCAAGCACACCGTAAAAAAACTCCAGAGGATGAACTCGCAATCCCACGTGTTCTTCCTCGTGTTCGTGCTGGTTTTGGCGTTCGCCGTGGCGCTCCTCGCCCGTCACTATGTGTTCGAGCCGCTCAAAATGACCAACAACTCTATGTACCCGCGCCACAAGGAGAATTCCTTTTTGTGGGTCTGCAAGCTCCCGCAGTGCATTGACCAGGTCAAAAAAAACGAGACCGTTTGGGCTGAACTCCGCAACCACGAGACGCTGGTGCGCCGCGTGATCGCCATGCCGGGCGACACACTCCACATTTCTGACAAAGGGTTCATCAAGTCGGGCAAGTTCCGCACCCTGTGGCGGGGCGAGAACGCCTTTATCGAGAGTCGCGACATCTACGTCCCCAAAAAAGGCGACACGCTCCACTTTGACGCCCTGAACGACGTGGAGCAAGACAACGCCATCACGCTCCTGCACGAGCAAGGCGTCAACTTCCATATCAAAACGACCCTGTGGCAGGGCGAGCGCGAAATCAACATCGACCGCGTGGGTTCCACCAAGCTGAGCAACCGCCAAGTGAGCCTTCAAGAAATCAACGTGCTCCCGTGGCAAGACCGCAGGCTCATAGAAATGCAGATCCGCCAAAGCGAACCGGGGAACTCCCCCATCAAGCTCCGCCGCGAATTGCTCCACGAAGCCGACTCTAGCCTCATCAACGAAATCGTTGTCGAGGACGACTGCTACTTTTTGGCATGCCTCCGCGGCAACCACTGCGTAGACTCCCGCGAGACGGGCTACTTTACCAAGAAACGCCTGCTGGGCCGCTACGTGGAATTCCCAGACAAAGTAAAAGCATTTATCCAAAAGAAAGCCAAAACTTGGCTGACCAGCAAATAGAGCTTACTTGACAACAAACCCAAGACGTCCATCGCCGCTCACAATAAATCGGTCCATGTAGGCCTTTGCCGTGCGGCACGCTTCGGGCAGCGTTTTGCCCAGAGCGACGTTCGCCAAGATGGCGCTGCTCAGGTTGCAGCCCGTACCGTGCTTGCCCGCGCCAGCAACGCGGGGCGACGCAAAACAATGCGAGACGCCGTCACGAGTCCAAAGGGTGTCGACCGCATCGGCGTCGTCGGTATGACCGCCCTTCAAAAGTACGGCGCAATCCCTCCCCATCTCAAATTTGCCTTCGTCGCAAAGTTCCTTTAAACCGAGGAAGCGGAACTCGTCCATGTTGGGCGTCACAAGATCCACAAACTTCAAAAGCGAAACAAATTCATCCTTCTCGCCGGGGTTCAAAAAGCAGTAGCCCGAAGTCGCGCTCACAATGGGGTCCCAAACAACGAAGGCGTCCGGGGACTTCGCCCGCACGGACCCCACAATCTTCTTGAGCACGGACACATTTTCGACTAAACCGATTTTCACGAACCCGAAGGCGTGTTTTTTAAAGAGCATCCCAAGTTGCGCCTCAATGCGGTCCCAAGCGACCCAGTTGGGGGCGACGAATTCATCTTCGTTCTGCTCGGTGAGCGCCGTGCAAACCGCCTGCCCGTACACACCAAAGTAGGCCATGGTCTTGACGTCGGCCAAAATGCCTGCGCCGGCGCTGCCGTCAAAACCGGCAATGGACAATGCGTGAATCATCTAAAGCCCAGCGTAGAACAAAATGAGAGCGACCGTCGCAATGCAAATCAGCACGACGCCCGGGAGAATGGGCTTGCACAGTCCGCGGTCCCCAAGGAAAAACACCAGGCAGCCCTTGGTAATCGTGTTGGCAAGCCCTGCAAAAAGAAGCGAAAGAATAAGATCGCTGTGGGCAATGGCCGCCTTCATGCTCATGTCGATAAGCGAGAACGCGACGGCGTCCATCTCGGCGGCGCCACCCAAAAAGCTGCAGGCGATCAAGGCGCCGTGACCCAGGTACACGCGGGCGGCGTTCGCGACGAACATCACCGCAGTAAAAACAAGGCCGAACTTGATGGCAGGCAAAAGCCTGAAGGGGTTGCTAAAGTCAGAGGACTTCTCGGTATGTTCCTTACCATCCCTGAACTTGAGGTAGAACGCGTATATAAAACTAGGAATTGCCGGGACCAGCAAAGGGAGCGCCAAGGCGCCCGCCATGTGGGGCATCAAGAAAATGCAGATGAGGTAAAGGCGCACATACATCACCGACCAGCTGAGCACAATGCTCTGGGCGAAGTCATTGGCGTAGCTCGAGTTCTCGCGGCTGCGGCCAACCATGTTGAGCGTAAGCGCGGTGCTGCTCGCGAGCCCGCCAAAGAGCCCCGTAAGCCAAATGCCCTTGCCCGGGCCAATAATCTTGATGAGCACGTAGCTCACAAAACCGATACCGCTGATGAACACCACAAAAAGCCAGATGGTGTGCGGGTTCAATACCTCGAGACCCGACGGGCCGTAAGCCTGGTTGGGCAAAAAAGGGAGCACCATGAGGGAGATGACTGCAAACTTCACTGTGGCGGCAATATCCTCGGTCGAGATCTTTTCGGCGACGTTGTGCAATTGCCACTTGAACGTGAGCAGCCACAGCAACACCACCATGAGGATGCACGCCTCGAGCAGCTTGTTGAACCAGCAAAGGGCTCCCAAAAAGTATATGAGGAAAAGGGCGACGCTGGTCGTAATCCCCGCAAGCGCAAGCTTGTCGTCGGCATGCCGCAACCCGTAGGCAATATGGGTCGTCAACACCAAGAGGCCAATCAGTACAAAGCCCGCAATAAAAGGCGCCGTAGAACCCATGAGCTCGGCGAGGTAACTCGCGACCGCGCCGCACAGGCTCACAATGGTAAACGTGCGCAAGCCCGCGGGATGGTGCTCGTGGTTGCGATCGTAAGACGCCTCACGCTGGAGACCAATCACAAAGCCAATACCCAGGGCAGCCAAAAGCTTGTAAAAAACGTTGAACTCGAGCATCGTAGATTCACCCCTCGTTAATCCCGCACCCACACCTGGTAGAGCGTCGGGTAATCGTTCTTCTCGTCGGCAGGGAAAGTCTCCTCGCTCTCCTTACGCCAGCCCTCGCCCCACTCGGGGAACCGCACATCGCCTTCCACATCGGCAAGCACGCGGGTCACATACAGCTTTTTAACGAGGGGCATGGCCTCGCGGTACACCGCGGCGCCGCCAATAATAAAGCATTCCGTCTCGCCGGCGGCACGGGCTTTGTCCAAAGCCTGTTCGAGGCTACTGCACACCACGCAGCCCGGAGCCTCGAACGCGGTGTTCCGCGTCAACACGTAATTCGTGCGGTTCGGGAGCGGGCGGCCAATGTCGTCGTAGTTCTTGCGGCCCAAAACAATGGAATGACCCGTAGTGACAGCCTTGAAGCGCTTGAGGTCGGCGGAGAGGTGCCACGGCAAGTGCCCATCACGACCGATGACGTTGTTCTTTGAAATTGCGACAATTGCAGAAATAAGCATATTAAACCATTCTATAGAACCTTCTCCCCGCAAGGGGGACCATGGATCACTAAGGGCTGAAGCCCAAGTGTCCAAAGTGACTTCGTGCTTTGCGCCTTCGCTCAGGATGACACAATAAATTAAACTGCAATCGGCGCTTTGATCGTCGGCCACGGGTCATAATCCACGAGCTCAAAATCCTCGAACTTGAATTCAAAGAGATCCTTGATGTCGGGATTCATCTTCATGGTCGGGAGTTTGCGCGGCGTGCGGGAAAGCTGCTCGTGCGCCTGGTCAAAGTGGTTGTTGTACAAGTGCAAGTCACCAAACGTGTGTACGAACTCGCCCGCCTCGTAGCCGCACACCTGCGCGAGCATCATGGTGAGGAGCGCATACGAAGCGATGTTGAACGGGACTCCCAGGAACATGTCGGCGCTGCGCTGGTAAAGCTGGCAGCTCAGCTTGCGTTTGCCGCTCGCGCCTACCCCGCCCACGTAGAACTGGAACAGGCAATGGCAAGGCGGCAGAGCCATCTTGTCGACCTCGGCCACGTTCCACGCGCACACCAGGTGCCTGCGGGAATCGGGATTGTTCTTCAAACTGTCTACAAGACGCGCAATCTGGTCGATGTGGCCTCCGTCCGGAGTCGGCCAGCTGCGCCACTGGTGACCGTACACCGGTCCAAGGTCGCCGTTCTCGTCGGCCCACTCGTCCCAGATAGTCACCTTGTTGTCGTGCAAATACTTGATGTTGGTGTCGCCCTTCAAGAACCACAAGAGTTCGTGAATGATGGAACGCAAGTGGAGCTTTTTGGTGGTGAGGCACGGGAAGCCCTTGGTGAGGTCGTAACGCACCTGGCGACCAAAAACGCTGCGGGTGCCGGTTCCGGTGCGGTCGGAACGGTCCACGCCATTTTCAAGAATGTCACGAAGTAAGTCTAGGTATTGCTGCATAGTTTTAATTTAATAAAAAATCATCCATCATCAATCATCAATTATCAATCGAACTGCTCTCCCCGAAAAGTTCCACACGCTTGTACTGCTTCGCGGTGCCGTCGCCGTCTGCAGCCACCTGACGGAGCACCATGTTCAGTGCCTGCGTAATGAGGTCCTGCGTGTGCTTGGGCACGGGCTTTTTGCCCAAACGCGCCTTCTGGACCATCTTGTGGTTTAAATTGGCGGGCAGCACCTCGACCAGGGCGTGGTTCGCAAGGTTGTTCGCTGTCAAAATTTCATCGAGTTTCGTCATGCTGCAAATGTAGAATTTATGGTGTAAAAAAAATCCCGGGGGTTAACCCGGGACTTTTAAAATTTACCGATCAAAAGCGACTACGGAACATAGTTGCTTTCGCACTTGGTACCGTCGTTATCCGGCGTTACGAAGTGCATTTCGATACGGCGGTTCATCTCGCGGCCGTCGGCGGTGCTGTTGTCGTCCACCGGGCAGCTGGAACCGAGGCCAATGGCCTTGATGCGCTTCTTGTTCACGCCGGCCTTGGCAAGTTCCTTCATCACGGATTCAGCGCGCTGCTTCGAGAGCTTCTCGTTGGTCTTTTCCTTACCAACGTTGTCGGTATGGCCCTGGATCACGATGTTCAGGTCCTTATACTCGTCGGTATTGAGCTTCTTGGCAACGTTCTTCAAGATCATCTTAGCGTTGGATTCGAGAGTGGCCTTGCCGCTCTTGAAGGTCACACCGTCAAGCTTTTCGACAGCCTTCTTCGGGCAGCCGTGGCCATCGTCACCCGGGACATCCGGGCAGCGGTCAATGCCGGTGCAGGTGCCTTCGAATTCCTTCTGGAGCTTCTTGTTAGAGACCCATTCAGAGCAGACGCCATCCTTATCGGCATCCGGGTCGTCTTCCATCGGGCAACCCTTGTTCCAAGACGGACCGGCTTCGTCTTCGCAACGGTCGTAACCGGTACAAATATCCTTGAACTGGTCAAGCATCTTCTGCTTGGTCACCCACGGAGAGCAGAGGGAGTCGCCATCCGGGTCCGGATTCTCGGCCGGGCAACCCTTGTTCCATTCAGGACCGGCTTCGGCGGGGCACTTGTCGACGCCGTGGCACATATCCTTGAAGTCCTTCGTCATGCCCTTCTCGGAGACCCAAGAAGCGCAGAGGCTGTCGCCGTCGGCATCCGGATTGTCCATCGGGCAACCCTGGGCAAACGCTTCACCCTTTTCGGTCGGGCACTTGTCGATGCCGGAGCAAATTCCGTCGTACTGGTCGAGCAAGCCCTTCTCGGTCACCCAAGCATCGCAGATTCCGTCTTCGTCAGTATCCGGGTTGCCGAGCGGGCAGCCTTCGTTGCTGGCAGGACCGAATTCAGACGGGCACTTGTCGATACCCTTACAGGTCTTTTCAATGAACCATTCGTTCTTGATCTTGTCGTCTTCGGCGGCCTTCTCAAAGTAGTAACCCATCTTCTTCTCGGTCACCCAGGCGTCGCAGAGTCCGTCACCGTCGGCATCCGGGTCATCCCACGGACAACCCTTGTTTGCCTTAGGACCGGATTCACCCGGACACATGTCGTAGCCCTTGCACTGGTCGGCAAAGTCACCGAGCACGCCTTCGTCGGTCACCCACGGAGAGCACATGCCGTCGTTATCCGGGTCCGGAGCCTTGGTCGGGCAGCCGGCGAACGCAACGGTACCAGGCTGGCTCGGGCATTCGTCGATGCCTTCACAAATATCCTTGAACTTCTTCGTCATCTTCTTCTGGCTCACCCAAGGATCGCAAACGCCGTCCTTGTCCATATCCGGCTCGTCGAGCGGGCAACCGTCTTCGCCTTCGCCAGATTCGTTCGGGCATTCGTCAACGCCTTCGCAAACGTCAGCAAATTCATCCTCGAAGCCCTTCTCGGCAACCCAGCCATCGCAAACGCCGTCTTCGTCGGCATCAGGATTGCCAAGCGGGCAACCCTTGTTCAAGCGGTGACCAACGTCATCGGGGCAATCGTCTTCGTCATCCGTAACACCGTCGCCATCGCGGTCCTGCGGAAGCAGGAAGCCACTCCAGGTAAGACCGCCGTACACGGCGTATTCCGGGTTCACGCGGGTCTGGTAAACAGCCACGCCAGCAGGACGTTCGGAATTCTCGAGCACACTAGTACCCGTAATGAAGTTGTCCTTGCCCAAGTAGTAAGAAGCACCAACATGGATGTCGAGACCAATGGGCAGGTGGAACACCAGCGCACCGGTGAGCTGTTTCATGTCGAGGCTCTCGTCATAAGTCTGGTTGCAGTTGCCAGCCGCATCGTAGCCGGTGCACATGCTAAAGTCATCCAACTCGATGTCCCAGTAGTATTCCACGAACAAGGAGAGGAAGTCGGTAAAGTAAATGTCGGCAGCGGCGCTCATGAACGGGAGCGAAAGGTAGTCGCCGTTCGTGGTGTAGCGGTAGCCGCCGTTCAAGTGGATGAGGAGCGGGATGGCGTCAATCTTGTCGAAGTCCGCCGTCACAGCCAAACCGCCAGTGATGGTCGTGTTCTTGGTACCGAACGGACGGGCGATTCGATTGACCTTGTTGATGTATTCCGGCTCACGAATCCAAATACCCTGCTTTTCGGCATTCGCCGTACCGGCAGCCACCTGGCCGAACACAGCCACATCCATGGGCTGGTCTTCAGGGAGCGGGAAACGAATCTTGATGTCGCCGCGGAGGTTGCCTATGTAGCCAACCTTGGTCGAAGGCAACGCCGAGGGGTCACACTGACCGGCCTGCACTTCTTCCGCAGAACACGCCGTTTCACCGGTGAACTGGTCGTAGTAAATCGGGAGCGTGGCGCCAATATCAAAGTAGTTGAAAATGCCGATGGCAAAACCCGTATAGGCGCTGGCACCGGTATAGTCGTTGACGGTCGCTCTATGCGAGTTGTCCCTCAACGAATATCCGCCAGGGGCGAGGACCTCATTATTCTCACCGAACAAGCCCGGATACTGCGGGAACATGTCGTTGCCGAATGTGGCATCGCCAAGCAAAACAAACACCAATTTGGAATGTCCCAGGGACTGGGCGGACTGTGTCTTGTTGACACCGACAAAACCATACTTGTTAATGGTCTGTGGGTGGCTAGCAAACGCGCCTACTGCAAGCGCCAATGCTAACCCCGTTACTACTCGTTTCATAGAGTCTCCTTAAATTATAGGGTTTTCCCTAAAACCTTACGGCATAAATATAGTTTTTCCATTCTTCTTTTTTGGCAAAAAAAAGCCAAAATGAGATGTAGAACACACTTTTGCGGCTTCAAAACGCGTTTGTGTACAATTTTTTACATCGTTTGGGGACTTTCAAGGCGGTTTGTGGACTTTTTTACACCGTTTGAGGTAAATTCGACTCGAACACTTCCGGATGGGCGCGGCAAATGCTGAAATACCCCCTTTTACCAACAATGATGTGGTCCAACACGGGAATCTGCACCACCTTCCCCACGGCGCACAGCACACGGGTAATGGCATAGTCCTCCGGGCTGGGCTCGCAGCAACCCGACGGATGGTTGTGGACAAAAATAGCCGCAACGGCATGGTCGGCGATGGCGGGAGCGAACGCCTCGCGGGGGTGGACGGGCGTCTGGTTCACCAGCCCCACCGTTATCTCGTGGACGTTGATGATGGCGTTTGCCGAATCCAGCGAAACCAGCACAAAATACTCCTGCATCGCGAACTTGAGGAACGATAGGCGCGCCACGAGCGACCTCGGGTCGTTCACCGTAACGGACTCATCGCCCAGCATGTAGCGGGACGAGAGCTCCAGGCAGGCCAGGACCTGCATCGCCTTCACCTTCCCCAGCCCGCCGATCCTCAAGAGTTCCTTCAGCGTGGGGAGGCTGCCTTTGTGCGAGAGCTGGGCGACAATCTCCCTAGAGACTTCGAACACGCTCTTGCCCTTGGTCCCGGAACCCAATATGAGGGCGAGCAGCTCCACATTGTCCAGGGAGTGCACGCCAAGGCGCAGGAGTTTTTCGCGCGGGAGCAGTTTTTCTGTATTTTCCATAGGTTTTCCTAAAAAAGGGTGAGTTTCTAACCTATAAACGGATTTTTTGCCCGATTTGTTCCTTTTTTAGTTTTTTTTTCATAGGGTTCTTTCAAAAACCTCCCTCCGAAACAGAAAACTTGCAACAAACAAATCTCTCAACAAACCAGACTTATCATAAAAACAGGTAATTTTCAAGCCGAAAGAAGTCATTCAAAGGAAAACTTCAAATAAAAATCGCAATTTTTTAAAGAAAAATCGAAAGAACATCTTCCCATTTCTGTAAAAAAAGACTATTTTTTGCAAAAAGATTCAATCAATCCATCCTTAAAAAAGGAAAATTATGGCAAATAAAACATTAAGCGGCGCCGAAGTGATCATCGAATGCCTCAAACGCGAAGGCATCGACACGATTTTCGGCTACCCCGGTGGATCCGCCATCCCGATGTTCGACGCGATCCTTGATTCCAATATTAAAGTAGTGCTTTCCCGCCACGAGCAGGGCGCGACCCACATGGCCGACGGCTATGCACGCCAGACCGGCAAGGTCGGCGTCGCCCTCGTCACAAGCGGTCCGGGTGCAACAAACACGTTCACCGGCATCTACACGGCACTCATGGATTCGAGCCCCATCGTGGTGCTCGCCGCACAGACCACTACCCCGAACCTCGGCAAGGACGCCTTCCAGGAATGCGACACGAGCGGCATGACGTTCGCGGCAGTGAAGCACTCCTACCTGGTGAAGAATTCCAACGACCTCCCGCGCGTGATGAAGGAAGCTTTCCACATCGCACGCAGCGGCCGTCCGGGCCCGGTGCTCATCGACCTCCCGAAGGACGTGACCGCAGGCCCCTGCACCGCCCCGTTCACCGACCAGATGGACCTTCCGGGTTACAAGATTCCGACCTACGCCTCCGCAGAAAGCGTCGAGAAGGCGGCGGAATTCCTCCGCAAGTCCAAGAAGCCGTTGCTTCTCGTGGGCCACGGTGCCATGATCAGCGGGGCCAGCCGCCAGGTGCGCGAACTCGCCGAAAAGATTGGCGCTCCGGTGTGCTGCACCATGCTCGGCCTCGGCGCCTTCCCCGTTGATCACGAGCTTTCGCTCGGCATGCTCGGCATGCACGGCACCGTGTACGCGAACAAGGCCGTGCTCGACTGCGACCTGATCCTCTCCATCGGTAGCCGCTGGGATGACCGCATTACCGGCAAGCTCGATGAATTCTGCAAGAACGCGGTGAAAATGCATATCGATATCGACCCTGCCGAAGAAGGCAAGGTTCTGCAGCCCGACGTGTTCATGTGCGGCGACGCGAAGCTCGTGCTCGAGCAGTTGCTCCCGATGGTGAACAAGCTCGATACTGCCGAATGGATCAAGACCTGCCAGACCTGGAAGAAGCGCTTCCCGCTCACCTACGCGAAGCAGGGCGGCCTCCGCATGCAGCACGTGATTGCGACTGCCAGCGAACTCACCGGCGGCAAGGCCATCGTCACGACCGACGTGGGCCAGCACCAGATGTGGGTTGCACAGTTCTTCCATATAAACTATCCGCGCCAGTTGCACTCCAGCGGTGGCGCAGGCACGATGGGCTTCGGCTTCCCCGCCGCTATCGGTGCCGCATTCGGCAACGAGACCGGCTGGCCGGTGCTCAGCTTCAGCGGTGACGGCGGTTTCCAGATGACGGAAGCGGAACTCGCGACCGCCGCCATCCACAAGCTCCCCATCAAGATCTTCGTGATGGACAACAAGTACCTGGGCATGGTGCGCCAGTGGCAGGAACTCTTCTATGACCACCGCTACTCCAGCGTGGACATGCAGGGCAACCCCGACTTCGTGAAGCTCGCCGAAGCCTACGGCATTCCTGGGCTCCGCATCAAGCGCCCCGCCGATGCCGAACGCGTTATCCAGAAGGCGCTCAGCTACAACGACGGCCCGATTCTCATCCACTGCGAATGCGAAAAGGAAGACAACGTGTTCCCGATGATTCCGGCAGGCGCACCGCTTACCGCCATGCTTACGGAAGCACCCAAGGCAAAACTCGAAAAGCCCACGGGATCGACGTAACAGGAGGTTTTAAAAATGAAAGACATTGCACATTCTATTAGTTTGTTGGTTGCGAACCGCCCGGGCGTACTCGTGCGTATCGCCCTCGTGTTCTCCCGCCGTGGCTACAACATCGACTCCCTCGTTGTCTCCCCCACGCTCGACCCGAACTTCAGCCGCATGAACATCATCGCCCATGGCAATCCCGAAATCTTGATGCAGATCATCAAGCAGCTCGAGAAACTCGTGGACGTGGTACAGGCGAAGGACCATACCGGCACGGACGCCGTCGAGAAGGAACTCGCGCTCATCAAGGTGCGTTGCACTCCCGACCAGCGTACGGAAATCCTGCAGCTGTGCGACCACTTCCACGCGAATACCGTGGACATGACTGCCACCTCGATGATCATCCAGATTACGGGCAACAGCCAGAAGGTCGACACGCTCAAGAGCCTCTTGCAGAAGTTCGAAATCGTCGAGTATATCCGCACGGGCAAGGTCATCATGCTCCGCGGTGAGGATAAGACTTAAGCGACCGTTCGCGCTAAACTCGGGAACTGCTTCTCTGGTAGGCGCTCACTCCCACCTAAAGGTGGCCATGTACACTAAGCGCTAAAGCGCAAGTGTCCAAAGGTCGCAACCGCCCCTGGTTAATACCAGGGGCTTTGTTGCTCACGGGCGACAAGGGAGGGCACGGCCCTCCCTAAGCCCCTCCCGACACTCAATACTCCGTTCGATTCTCGGGCGGAGTATTTTCGTGGGCACCTGACGGTGCTATATTAAAACCCGAGAACAGCTTCGGAGATTTCGTTCGCCTCGTCGGAGTAGTCGTCCACCATGTCGAGCACGAACTCGCCCCACGATTCGCTCACGCCGCAACCCACGCCCACGTCCATCGAGCTCCACTTGAACACGCCGTACACGCGCTCGAAGCGTTCCATGATTTCACTCAGGGTATCTTCGGGGAATTCCCCCTCCACGGCAAGGGTGCCGTCCATCGCCAGGAGCCCCTCCTCGGGCAGCTCCTCAAAACGGCATTCGTACTCGTCGGTCATCACCTCGTCAACAGAATACCAGTAACCGCTGTCTTCGCTGGGGAGTTCCGCCTCCGGGAACTGCGCCACAAAAGCATCCCAAAGCTCGGCAAGGTCATCCCTCTCCCCCACAAAACGCATTAAAATTCTGTATTCCATACTCTAAATATAATAGAAAAAAATTACGGTAAGCGCGCGACCCCGTAAAACAAAATAAAAAGCGAACTTGGTGAGCCCGTCTCGTAAAAACACGAAGGGGTAGACACCGCATGTTACCGCGGCAGATATGAGCAAGCCAAGGGCTTGCGAATATGAGATAGGAGCAAACGGCATCCTTGTTAAAAGGATGCCGGGGGCGGGGCGAACTTGGTGAGCCCGTCTCGTAAAAACACGAAGGGGTAGACACCGCGTGTTACCGCGGTATATATGAGCAAGCCAAGGGCTTGCGAATATGAGATAGGAGCAAACGGCATCCTTGCTAAAAGGATGCCGGGGGCGGGGCGAACTTGGTGAGCCCGTCTCGTAAAAACACGAAGGGGTAGACACCGCGTGTCTACCCCTTCGTGGAGGTGAGGGGAGTCGAACCCCTGTCCAAAATCACGTCCATGCACGTTCCTACAAGCTTTCCCTTCGAATTTAAGGTCTCGCCTCGCCCACGCCCAAGAAGGTCGGCGCAGATTTCAGCCAGCCTAGTGAATTTCAGACGCTAGCCCCAGGCATGCAAGAATCCTATCCCATATTGCGTCCGGACGTACACCCCGATGGGAGCGGAATGAGGCCCGGCGTTGCCGTTAATTAGGCAGCGAGTGCGTAGTTTTCGTCAGCACTTATTTTTTTTCAGACTTTTTAACGAGTGCCCCCGTCTGAGACCTCGGCTTGCAACTAACACTTCAGCGACCCTGTCGAAACCAGATCACCCCCAATGTTATTTTCCAGCGATGATCTGGTTGAGACAGGCCTGTCGACTAAATGCGAGCTAGCGAGCATTTAGGCCCTTGAGCTCACGAAGTGAGCGAAAGGCCCAAAGGGCGAGCGTAACGCGAATAGCGTTAGGCGAGGCAAACCAGAGCACCCCCAGGTGAGTGTCGCGCCGGCAAGCTTGCTTGTCGGCATGACCGAACCGCGGGTGATTCTGTTCGAAGAACAGAAAGCACCCCCGATGTTATTAGAAGTTGATTAAAATATAACAAAATGTCATTTTTTATGCAAGCAATCGAGCCTACTTCGCGCCTTTCACACAGCGAACAGAATAGGCCCAATCCTTAAATTCTGTCGTTAACATACTGTACGGGTCATTCTGATGAAATTCCACACTCCAAGCGCGGTCGTCGTGCTCTTCATGTTCGGTAGCAGACCAATAACCTACCTCCGTACCTAAAGCAAAATATCGCCCTGCTGATATCCGTCTCCCACCGGGACTCGCCGAAAATCCATACGCATCGAGACCAGGTCTATCTTCATCGTTCACTATAATCCACCCCGCCTTGGATCTAAGATTGTCACCACCTTTCCCTTTAACAAGGTAGCTCAATTCGCTATAAGTCGGCAAATGCCAACCTTCGGGACAAGCGTTCAATGCAGCCGGCCATGTATACATGCGTCCATATGTAGCGCAATATTTAGCCGTATCATTGAAACAATAGCTGTTGACGGTTTCATAGTTCAGGTTTTCGGCCATCCATGTGAGCGTATCGACAACGATCGTCTTGTAAACCTGCCCATCACGGCTGTCGGTCATCTGTCCGTACGAAAATGCCGGGTTCAGGAATTTCCATGAGCTCTTTTCACTAGAGCTTGACGAGGAAGAAGCCGGAGTGCTGCTGGAGCTCGACGATTTTGGTTCACCCTCGACGCAGCGGATAGACATTCCCCACCCATCAGTCAGATTGTACAACCCGATGGAGACATTCGACAGGTTCCATCCTAGATACGCCGCGTATACTAGGCCGGCGCTATCCGATGCGGTCCACATATTAGAGCACCATCCCAACGATGAACCGTAACTCCTCCCCGCCTTGTAGCTGCCTGGGAGCATCGCAAACCCGTATTCATCCGTACCCAGGAAGCCGTCGTCCCTTGTCCAGCCGGTATCGGCCATGAGCACCACCGCAGAGCTGTCTTCCCCGACAAAGTCAATCAATTCCCGCAATTCTTCGATTGTCGGCAGATGAGTCCCGGTCGGGCAAGCCCTCTTGGCATCGTCCCAATCGTAGAGCATCCCGTACTTCTCGCAATTCTCGGGCTTGCCGGAATGGCAGAAGCCGGTCACGTCATCGCCATAGTAGTTAAGATTTTCTGCGAACCAGGTCTGCGAACCGATAGTCACCATGCGGTACGTTTTGCCGTCACGCGAATCCACGAAAGTCTTGCTATCGTGCGTCTTGGAACTGCTGGACGATTTCGCCGACGAAGAAGATTTGTCGTCTGCGGAACTCGACGATTCTTTGCTTGAAGAAGACTTGTCGCCTGCGGAACTCGACGATTCCTTGCTCGAAGAAGACTTGTCGTCTGCGGAACTCGACGATTCCTTGCTCGAAGAAGATTCGTCGTCTGCGGAACTCGACGACACCTTGCTCGAAGAAGATTCGTCGTCTGCGAAACTCGACGATTCCTTGCTTGAAGAAGATTCGTCGTCTGCGGAACTCGACGATTCCTTGCTCGAAGAAGATTCATCGTCATCGGAGTCCGACGACACTTTCTCCGAAGAAGACGATTCCTTCCCCAGTTCGTCTTCGCGGATCCATTTCCCGGAATAACAGAAATAGTCCACCTCATCTTCCACGACATAGACAAACTCGCCCTTACGCGAATCGGTACATTTGCCCAAGTCGTAAATGGTATTGACTTCCTTGGACAGCGGGTCTTTGAGTGTAATGGAGTCATCCTCGCCTGAGCAAGAGGCAAGCAAGGCAGTCAAGATACAACCGGTCAAGATTTTACGCATAGGGAGTTCCTCTCTCCCGAAATATATATTAAAACGAAACGCAGCGCCTAATGATAAAAGCGAAAATCCCTCAAACCGTGGGACGACTCGCCGGATTGCTCATGGGGCGGCTCACCGGACTAGCCAGGTTCTGCTGGCGTTCCGGCAGGTGCTTCCAGTAACGTACGGGCAAGCAACGCCTGAGGAGTCGCGGGTTCAGGCGCTCCTTGATGGCCATCGTATCGTAATAAGACTTCCACATGCGCGTGAACTCGTCGGGAGGTGCATTCTGCGCGATGGTGCGGGAAATCGTATCGGAATCGGTGAATTCCAGGTATTCCGTATGCTGGCCATTGTAGAACACGCCATAACAGCGTAGCACATCGACGATGGCCCAGCGGCCCGTCGGGAAGCGTCCGCGGAAATGCCCGACAATCATCTCGAGGATGTCGTACTTCGGCTCTATCTCGGCAACGTACAAGCCGTCGGGCGCCTTGTTAAAGCGTACCATCCCGAGCATGCCGCCAGCTTCGTGACGTACGGCGCGGGCAAGCAAGAAAAGCGGGAGCATCTCCTTGCTAGTGGGATTGCGGTTAAAGCCGGGCTCATCGCCGGCGAAAAGCTTGCGCAGGTAGGCAAAAATCTTCATTTCCACGCCGCGTTCCTCGGAGCGGAAGGCCGTCTCGAGCAGGTCCAATATATCGGCGCCCGCCATGTTGACGATGGCGCGACGGAGCCTGCGGGCGGAATCCGCGACGGTCTCCACGTGAAATGGCTGCAGGAACAAGTCGAAAGTCGACGATGACTCCGGATCGTACGGGCGTTCCGGCAAGAAATCGCCTACATCGAGACGCTGGCGGTAGATTTCGAATACCGCGCTCAGGAAGCCGTCGAACGAAGAATCGTATGAGATGAGGAGAGACATGTGGGATGTGGGGTTAGCCGGCGACGCGGAGTTGCGCAGGGGCCGGGAGCGCGGGCGTCTGCAACTGGCTGAAAAAATCAAGCTGTGCGGGTCTCGGACGCGCAATCAGCATCGGGCGCAACATCTCGGGATAGAGCCTGCGCAAGTTCGCAGGCACGTCGGGATTGTAGATGAAGTATTTGGCGCGCTTGAGCACGACCCCCATCTTCTTGAGCTGCTCCATGCGAATGGTGCAAAAGCGACGCCCGCTCACGATAAGCTGTGCCGACTTGACGCCGATTCCCGGCACGCGCAGAATCATCTCGTAATCGGCGGTCTGCAAATCTATCGGGAAGAACTCCGGATGGCGCAACGCCCACATCGCCTTCGGGTCCAGATCCAGATCGAGGTTCGGGTTCTTCGCGTCCAGGATTTCGTCGTAATTGAACTTGTAAAATCGCATAAGCCAGTCCGCCTGGTAAAGGCGGTGCTCGCGCAAAAGGGGCGTCTTGGTGGTGAGGGCGGGCAAGCGCTTGTCGGCATTGATGGGAACGTAGCCCGAAAAGTAGACGCGCTTCATTTGCTGCTGCCTGTAAAAGCCTGCCGAGAGCGTCAGTATCTGGAGGTCAGTCTCCCCCGACGCCCCGACAATCATCTGGGTGCTTTGACCCGCGGGCAGGAACTTGGGTGCGAACCTAGAACCATTGGAGCGCTCCGTTTTGTACTCGATCTTGCGCTCGGCCAAAAAATTCATGGGCCGGTAAATGGAGGCGAAGTTTTTTTCGGGAGCCAGGTACTGCAGCTGCCTATCGGACGGAATCTCTATATTCACGCTGCTGCGGTCAGCGTAGAGGCCCGCCTCGTACAAGAGCCGGTCGCTCGCACCGGGAATCGCCTTGAGGTGAATGTAGCCGCCAAAGCGATGCATCGTACGCAACTCCTTCGCCACGCGGATCAGGAGTTCCATGGTGTTGTCGGGCGAGCCGATGACCGCCGAGCTCAGGAAGAGCCCCTCGATGTAGTTACGGCGGTAGAATTCGAGCGTGAGATCGATGAGTTCCCTGGGTGTAAAGGTCGCGCGAGGAACATCGTTGCTACGGCGGTTGATGCAGTAGGCGCAGTCGTACTTGCAAGCGTTGCTGAGCAGCACCTTCAAAAGCGAGATGCACCGCCCGTCGGCCGACCACGTGTGGCAAATGCCAGCACTGCAGCCGCTCCCGAGCCCGCCCTTGGGCGCACGACGGCTTGATCCACTTGAGGAACACGACACGTCGTACTTGGCCGCCTCGCCTAGGATGTTCAATTTTTGACGCAAATCCATGATACACACCTGTTTAAATGCACTTTTGTTCACTAATATAACAATTAGTGCTCAAAAAAGCAAGTGTTTTTTTTTGGATTTGTCTAGTCAGTCTGTATAGCTGCGGAAACGTCAAGGACTAATCCAGCAGCTTTTTCGATTTTACTTATTCTTATTCACGATAAGCGTCTTGGCCTTGAAGGTCTTCTTGTCGATCCACTTGACCATCAGGGAAACCTTGTTGTCCTTGTTCAGGGCGGCCCAGTATTTTTTGAGCGTGTCTTCGGCGTTGTCAAAAATCGGCATCAGTTTCGGGAAGCCGTTGAAGCTCGGAATCGGGCTGCCATCGGTTTCGTAGGTGCTGATGAAGTGGCCGAGACCCGGCAGGGCCTTCTCGTATTCGAACGTCATGCGCTCGCAACCGGCTTCTTCGCTGTTGTTACGGCTCTTGAGGATGGAGAGCTTGTAAACGGCGGGGCTGGCGTTCTTGTAGTGGATGCCGGAGATGCGCGGCGTGAAGTTCGGGGCGTCGTCTTCGTACTGGCGCGTGCGGAGGGCGCTTTCGAAAGTGCCGCCGAGCTTGATGGCGTCGTAAATCGTGTCGGTCTGGTCGCCGTTCGTGATAATCTGCACGTCGGCGGTGTGACGTGCCGGGTAGTAGATAATCAGGTGCGGGTCGGTGAGCTTGGATTCGTCGAAGGCCTTGGTCTTCATGAAGCCGGTCTTCGGTTCAATTTCGAACACGCGATTGCGGCTGTTGACGCTACGGCCCATGATCCAGTAGACCTGCACGTAGGACTTGCCGTCGGCACTTTCACCGAGGATAATTCCGCGTCCGGGATACGGGTTGTTGGAGAGGGCCTTGAAATTCTGTTTTGCTTCGTCTGTGTATTTCATGGCCCGAAATATAGAAACTATTCCACTATCAGGCGCATCTTGTTGCTGAGATTGAAGCTCGTGCCGTCGTCATAGACCAGCAAAGTCGCTTCTTTATACAGGTCCAACGCCTTGATATTGAAACTGACCTTCGACCTGCAGAGGCAATCGGCCTGCGGGAGCGAAGTATCGTAATGCGGAGTCACGTAGAGCGTGGAGTCCCTCATCTCAATTGCAACGCTCTCGAATACCGTTCCGCAGGTAAGCACGACTTCTTCAATGACTATCTGCGCAGAATCGCCGTTCACGTACATGTGCGCCACGGGCGGCAAGGCGGCATCTACCATCGGATCGTCCAGACCGCTCTTGTTACACTGCGCATCGGCCTTTTCAATCTTCTGGTAGCCCCGATCCGGCTGATTAATCAGTTTATATCCTAGCTCGAGCGGAGGCCTGTTGTTCTCGAACGCCGTATAGCCAAATCCGGCATATTGTTCATCAAACGTGAATTTCACATCGGCCGTGCAGCCGCACTCGAGTTTCACGCCCTTCTCACCGGAATGGTCGATATTCACAAAGAGAGTATCCCCGATGACCGATGCCACGGTATTGTCTGCCTTCAGGCTATCAAAGAAAGCCTTCTGCAAGGCGGAATCGCAGGCGTAGGTCAACTTGACATTGAGCATGTCGATTTGCGCGAAGCTGTTGGAGACACTGTAAAACGCTGCAGGCGGCTCGGGTTCAACCGGATCATTCGTCCAAACTTCTTCCCGGCAGGTCGCCTTGATGCTTCTGAGCGGTACGGGACCGTTGTAGCTCGGGCGCGAAGATGAACTCGGCGGTGTCACGTTGGACGAGGAGCTCTGCGGAGTCACGCTAGAAGACGAACCCGGCGGAGTCAAACTGGAAGAAGACTGTCCCGGCTGCACCGCAGACGACGTTCCCTGCGAACTGGACGATTTAACAGTCTCGCTCGATGCGGGATTCATTGCCGAAGAGGATTCCACACTCACGCTTGATAACGGATTCGCCCCGCTCGATGAAGGATTGTTTGTAGCAGAAGACAAGTCCTGCCCGGCAGAAGAGCTTTCAACCCCGGCAACGGGCTCCGGCCCGGAAGAAGAATCGTCCCCGCAGGCAACAATCATAAACGAAAGCGCAGCAGCGCAAGCAAAAATTTTTTTCATATCATTTTCCATCTTGATTTTATGTCAAAGATTAATCCTTAAGAACAGACGCATCAAAGGGAACGGAATTCACCAAGGGCATCGGTTCTTCCCTGTCAAACACGAGATAATTCGCATTGGAGAACGCCTCGTTCTGTTCCACCTTGAAGGACACTCGTGTCGGGCAAATGCAATTGGTTATCGGGCTGTCCGGATCGACTTTCGGTTTGACATACAGCGTTCCATTGTCCGCATAGACATCAAAGCTTTCAAAAACAATCGCGCAAGGCATCATCACTTCAGGAATGACGATGGTATCGAAGCCATCGTCGCCCACTCTACGGCCTGCAACAGCCACTTTGGTCGACGTCGTATCAATCGGGTCCATGACCAGTGAATTGCCTGCCAGCGCCGGCGCATTGGCCGTTTGCCTGTCGTTTTTGCATTCCAACTTAATATCCTTCGCCAGCCTGTGTCCCGTTATTTCTTCAACCGTAACCACGCTCATATCGACAATTTCCATAGTGTTTGGATTGGAACCGGCAACATTGTCGAAAACAAGAACTGTCGCATGCCCGTAGGCCGGATTATTTTCCACGGCAAAGTCCACCTTGGAATTACAAATGCACCTCTGCGCATTCGTGTTGTCGAATTTCGCCTTCACGTAAACCGTATCGCCGGACACATCGACATCGAGGGTATCAAGTTCAGCACCGCAGGTAAGCGAAAGGTTTTCCAATGTAAAGCCGGTCCGTTCGGTACCGACGTAGCGAAGGGCAACTGGAGGGAGATTTTCTTCACGAACGCGCACCGTATCTACCGGAACGACGTCCAGATTGCCATCCACCAGGGGGTCGTCCACCACGCCATTCGCAAGGCACTGGGCATTGGCATCCGTTACGAACTGGTGCTTGTCCGCAACTTTTGCCACAGACGACGAACTTTTCGCCGACACAGACGAAGACGATTCGACGGGGAGCGCAAAGGACGAAGAGGACTCAGCGCCGCTAGACGAAGATTCTATGCCGCTAGACAGGGGCGGGTCTTCTGGCGCCGGGCCAGGAACCACTTCGTACACCTGCATTTTTTTATTGTAAAGCTTGAGCGCAAAGAAATTGATGTCCGCATCACTTGCGTCTATGTCGAACCAATGGTCGCTCGTGCACATGCATGCCGTCGGAATCATCGCCTTGACATCGAGCGTTAGCGTGTCGCCAGAACGCCCTACGTCCATCATCACTTTTTCAAATCCGCAATAGTCATATACTTTCGGAATCATCAGTTGATATTTGCCACCGTTCTCGTACAAATAGGCCTTGGGCATTTCATCAGTTTCGCCCTCTTTCAGCAAGGCGGATTGGTTATACGAGCTTTCGTAGCAACCTTTGAATTTCATGTTCACATTCCGCAAGGAATCGAGCACCGAACTGGAGGATTCCCCCGTGCCGATACTAGACGACGATTCCGTCACAGACGAGATATCGCCAGTGGACTGATGGTCAGGGCCCGTCGAAGACGATTCGTCCCCGCAGGCAATGAGCATAAGCGACAGGGCCGCAGCTGTTGCAAGTATCTTTTTCATGATGGCCTCCTTCTTTTAATTTTCCTGTACCGGAAGGGTTTCCTTCTGGTCAAAAACCGTGTAGTTGATACCGGAATAAGCCTTGCCGAGCGTGAACGTGGCCTTCGCCACACATTCACAACCGTAATCCCAGCCCTTGCTCCGGCTAAAATTCACATACAGCCTATCGCCTTCACTACTGACAACCGGGCCGCCTTCGTTTACGCCCTGCAAGAACTGCTTCCGGGCATCCTCCTCGCAAGGGATAGCGAAATAGACATTCTGCAAGACAAATTTCACGGAGTCGCCATCGACATGCTTGAACGCCTCAGGGCCAGCGACATCCGGTGCGACGACGGGGACAGCCATGTCCACATTGATTACATCGGCAAGACACTGGATGGAGAAATCGCCCGCATGCGCAATATCGCCATCGCGAAGTTCAGAAGAAGACGAGGAAATATCAATCGGATCAATGCCATTGCCGCAGCCCTCGCACGAACTGCTGCTTTCTATAGCAGAACGCCCACTTGAGCTACTCTCGATTCTTATGGTATGACTGCCATCATTCGCATCCCTACTCGACGAACTCGAAAGAACCTTTTTTTCGCTCGAACTCAAAACGACGTCAGCACTGTTGCTCGACTCGATATCGGCTGCATCCGAAGAACTGTTATTCTCTGCAACGGTATTGGGATCGATGGTGCCGCCCGCGATATCGCCGGCATCGTTACCGGAACACGCAGTCACAAACACAGCAAAAAGAGCCCCCACGGCAAAGGAGAATTTGTTAAACATGGCGAGCCTCCTTGACCTTGTCCGTAACAGGGAAAAACTGGAAATTGATTCGGCAGACCTGATCCTGGTCCCTGTATTCGTTCGCGATGGAAAGCACCTTCTTGCAACAGGCGTCGAGTTCGCTTGCTATCCTGCCGTAGGCTTCCTCGTTCACGCCGAGCGTCACCCCGGTAAAATGGCGTTCGCTTGGAGAATAGCGGTCTACGGCTCGTGCCGCCATGTTGGCCATTTCCTTGTGCATCGCACGGATTGCGAGCGGCAACGCCTCCTTGGAACCGATGACCACCTGTTCCGTCTGCGAATAGACCTTCTCCCCGTCCTTCTTCAGGAATCCGGCCTTGACCAAAAAGTTCAGGATATCGCGCACCTCTTCGGCGGACACGTGCTCCTTGCACTCGTCGGCGATATCGCGCGGATTGGCGCCCGGCATCATCGGGACAAGTTCCCTCAATACAGGATACTTCCAGGATTCATAATACTGGAAAGCGTCACCGTCAACAACGCGCACCTTGTGTTCCAAGGCTATCTTCTGCATTTCGAGCAGCGCAGCCTTCTTCACGGAATCCTTCTTGGCGTTCCCGAACGTGACCATCTCGCGGAAATAATCCTTTTCGTAGCCGACAAGCCCCATGGCACAGGCGACATTCTCGATTTTCGGTTTGCCCAGCTTGCTTTCGCCCTTGCACACGAGCTGCAAAAAATTCGGCGACGTAAAACCGGCGCTCTTGCAGAACTCGCGCCACGAGAACGCACCCAAGCGTTTGCGCTCGTCGTAGTAGTCCTGTATATACAGGCGGTAATCCTTATATTCGAGTATCGGTTTCATACTGTATAATATACGTTTTTATTTCTTTAAAGTCAATATACTAATACTATACAAAATCAATTAGTTTTACACAAAAACACTGTTTTTTACAATAATTTTAATATAAAAAACAAAATACTATACATTCCGTATAATACGCAGGAGGCATGAGGTCGCGACCTTCACCACATTTGTCACTACCTTATCGCTTCGGGTTATAATTGTTCATCAAGACCATGGCGAGCGCGACACAAAACATGATGACACTCCCCACAATGACCTGCTGCTTGTGGTCGTAGTCACGCTTGATGTAGCTCGGGTCCTCTTCGTTGATTTGCTGGAGAGTCGGTCCCTGATTGAGCTTTGTGGAATCGACTCCGTAGAGTTCCGCAATTTCGGCGTCAGTCATGTTGAGTGTACTCACGTACGCCGAGTCATACTTGTCAAGCTTGTCCGCGGCAAAAGACGCCCCTGCAAAAAGGAGCGCTATAGTCACAACAAGAACAAACTTCGTCATTATTCCTTCGCGAGCTTGTCGAGGATCTGGTTCACGAGGCCCGGGTTGGCCTTACCGCCGGACTTGCGCATGGTCATACCCACGAGGAAGCCCTTGAGAGCCACCTTGCCCGCCTTGAATTCAGCGAACTGGGCGGCATTTTCGGCACACACGGCGCGGACCACTTCTTCGATGGCACCGGTGTCGGTCACCTGCACGAGGCCCTTTTCCTTCACGATAGCTTCGGGGTCCTTGCCGGTCTCGAACATCTCGGCGAAGACCGTCTTTGCAATCTTTCCGTTGATGGTGTTATCGGCGATAAGGTTCACGAGCTTGCACAGGTCTTCGGGCTTGATCTTGAGGGCAGAGAGGCCGCCTTCCAGTTCCTTCACCTTGGCGAGGAGTTCGGTAATCACCCAGTTGGCCAAGACCTTGCCGTTCTTGCAGTTCTTCGCGGCGGTGTCGTACCATTCGCTCACGTCGCGGTCTTCGGTCAGCACCATGGCATCGTATTCGGAAACACCGAAGTCGTCCATGAAGCGCTTGCGGCGGGCATCCGGCAGTTCCGGAAGCGTGCGGCGGATTTCTTCAACGAAGGCCGGGTCGGTCACGAGGCGGACCATGTCCGGTTCCGGGAAGTACTTGTAGTCGTGGGCGTCTTCCTTGGAGCGAATCACAATCGTCTTGTCGGCGTTGGGGTCGTAGCGCTTGGTGCACTGTTCCACTTCCTTACCGGCATCGAGGGTCGAGGCCTGCAGGTTCATTTCGCAGTACAGAGCCTTCTCGAGGTTCGTAAAGCTGTTCAAGTTCTTGATTTCGGCGCGGATACCGAACGGAGCGTCTTCGCTCTTGCGGAGAGAAATGTTGCCGTCGCAGCGCATGTTGCCGTTTTCCATGTTGGCGTTCGAAACACGGGTGTATTCCAGCGTCTGCTTGATCTTCTTCAAAACGAGCACGGCTTCTTCCGGGCTACGGATATCCGGTTCGGTCACGATTTCGCAAAGCGGCGTACCGCAGCGGTTCGCGTCGAAGTGGGAATCGGTCGGGCTCATGTCGTGGATGAGCTTGCCGGCGTCTTCTTCCATGTGGATACGGGTGATGCCCACGCGCTTCTTGGTGCCGTCTTCCTTCACAATTTCGAGCCAGCCGTTCTTGCAGATCGGGTGGTCGTACACCGGAAGTCCGCCCGTCTGGGTAATCTGGTAGCCCTTCGGCAGGTCCGGGTAGAAGTAGTTCTTGCGGGTCCACATCGCGTTCAGGTCGATTTCGCAGTTCAGGGCTAGCCCTAAGCGAATGGCGTATTCCACGGCCTTCTTGTTCGGCACGGGCATGGCACCCGGCATACCGAGGCAAACGGGGCAAACGTGCTTGTTCGGGGTCGTATTCACTTCGATTTCGCAGCCGCAGAACATCTTGGTTTTAGTCGCGAGCTGGCAATGGATTTCAAGACCGATAACAGGACAGTAGTTGGACATATAAACTCCGTATTATTTTACACAAGAAAATTTAGTAATTAAACGCGTCATTCTGAGAACCGTAGGGACGAAGAATCCAGGGAATATGACACTGGATCCTTCACCCCTCTGGGGTTCAGGATGACAATTATATCTCGTCGAGGGTTACCACAGGAATGTCGGTGGCGTCGCGGAAGTTTTCGCATTCGGTCAAAATGCAGTCGACGCCGTTCACGTAGGCGGTCGCCAGACGGAGGGATTCGCCCTCGGTTAGCTTGTGGTTAGTTTTGGCGGCAGCGGCAAACAGTTCAGCCGCCTTCACTGCCACCTCCCCATTCACGGCACAGAGACTCACGTTCGACGAGTTTTCGAAGAACTCCCGATACTCACGGGCCAAAACAGAGGCGTTCGCCCCGTAAGCCTTTTGGCAAATTTCAAACAAAGTAATAGACGAAACAATCACCTGGATGTTCTTTTCGTAAACAAAGTCCAGAACGCCAGAGACCACCGGGTAGTAATCCGCATGCATCTGCAAAAGCCGGACCAGCGGGCCCGAATCCAAAAACATCAGGCGGCTCTGTTCTATGGGCTTTATCACTCGTAGATTTCCATGTAGGCAATTTCTTCTTTCATGCCGGCGCGTACCATCTTGAGGCGTTCGGCCTTGGGGTAAAAGTACCAGAACATCCACTCGCCCGCCATGTCGGTGCGCTTGGTCTTGATAATCACAGGCTTTTCGCCCTTGTAAAAATCGCGCTTGTGCGGAATCACGTGTTCGAACGGCCTATAGGTATGCACGTCCTCGCCCGCCTTGCGTTCGATAAAGCCATTGCCGCCCTTGCTCCAGGTGATGGTAACAGGGCCGTTGTCGTCCTTGACCTTTTCGCAGCTGTCGAAGCCACTGCCGCACCACAGGTACTTTTTGAACTTGAATTCCTGCTCAGGCATATTGAAGTTCTCGACCTTGCGCGTGTTTCCCTTGTAGGTATTATACTCTCCCGAGAGCGTATACTTGCCGGCGTTGTAATCGGCGCAGCCACGCTGGGCGACCTTCAACTGGAAGTTGTAGAGGGCGACGTCGACAGTGCAGCCCTCTTCCTGGAATGTGAAGCGGACATGACCGTTGGACTCGCGGATTTCGAGGTTGCCCATCTCGATTTCGGCGCGCTCGGACACAGGGCCGTTCTGGATAACGATGGAGAAATAGCGCGGGTTCGTGGGAGACTTTTTGAGGAAAACACTACCGGTCGCGGAGGCGTACTCGCCACTGATGTCCTTGGCCGCCTGCATAAAGCGGGCCAAGTCGGCACGGCGAGCCCACAGCTGGCCGAACTTGCAATCGACGGGAACAAAGGTGGGCGGTTCGGAAGGTTCCTTCTCGACCCAGGTGACGACCTTCTTGCGCTTGGTCTTCATTTTGGGCTTGCCCTTCTTGTCTTTGACGACGCGGCCCTTTTTGTCTTTGACTTCGACCTTTTCTTTAACCCAAGAAACCTGCTGGACCTTCTCGGGAGGGATCGGGAGTTCCTTGATCCAGTCCGACTTGTACAACTTAGCGGCGGGAACGGATTCGTCAACCTCGTTATTTACTTTCTTATAAACGAACAATTCTTCTTGTGCAAAAGCAAAGGAAACACACAAAAAAACGAATAAAGCAATAAATTTTTTCAACTCTAACCTCATTTGGTTCTATAAGTTAACTTTTTTGGGCATATAAAAATGGGCTCTTAGTGTAAAAGTTTTTGAATTTGCTAAAATTTTACCTGTTGGAATTACAAGGAGATCCTACATGAAAAAAATGTTCCTAGCCACCTGCCTCTTGGCTGCAAGTGTTTTTGCCGCCCCGCAGGCTGCAGCTCCGGCAAAGGCCCCTGCTGCAAAGACTGAACCAGCCGCCGCACCGGCTGCCGCACCTGCTGCCGCACCGGCCGCCGCACCGGCTGCCGAGAAGAAGGCTGAGCCTGCCAAGGCCGAAGCCGCCAAGGCTGAACCGGCGAAGGCTGAAGCCGCCAAGGCTGAGCCTGCCAAGGCCGAACCGGCGAAGGCTGAGGAAGCCAAGCCCGCCGAAGCCGCCAAGGCCGAACCGGCAAAGGCTGAAGAAACCAAGCCCGCCGAAGCCGCCCCTGCCGCAGCACCGGCCGAAGAAGCCAAGGCTGAAGAGGCCAAACCCGCCGAAGCCGCCCCGGCCACCGAAGAAGCTAAGGCCGAAGAAGCCGCTCCCGCCGCCCCGGCCGAAGAAGCCAAGGTCGAAGAGGCCGCTCCTGCAGCCGAAGTCGCCACCGCCGAGCCCGAACAGAAGCCCGCTAAAAAGAAACGTCGCAAAAAGAAAAAAATGATCGAGAACGCCGTGCTCGAGACCCCGAGCATCGCCTTCGACATCCAGGCTGACTTTGAATTGGAAGCCGGCAAGGTGTTCTGGGCAAGCGAAAAGGACCCCATGGGCGACAACCTCGAAACCTGGAACGGCGAAGCCAACTTTGCCGTGCTCGCCGAAGGTGAAGACTTCAAGGGCAAGATCGGCGTCGCCTTCTACCCAGGCGACCTCCGCCTCGCTGACGACTACGAAAAGAAGGCCAAGAAGGAAGCCCTTCGTGAAGGCACCGCCAAAACCACGGACGACTACTTCTCGCTGGACGAAGCTTGGGCCATGCAGAACACCGACAACTTCGTGTTCAAGGTCGGTCGTTGGGACAACACCGACAAGAACGGCGACTACTTCGGTGGTTACATCGACGGTTACCTGACCGGCTTCATGTCGACGCAGGATCCCGAGAACCAGTTGCAGTTCGGCTTCACCCCGACCGACAACATGGACATCTACATTTCCCTTATCAGCGGTTCCGCTAACCTCGACAAGGGCGACATCCGCGCCGCGTTCAACTTCCACGGTCTCGAAAGCCTCAACGACCTGAGCATCCAGCTCGCCTACCGCAGCAACATCTTTGACGTGGTCTACGACTCCGACGTGGACGTTGCGCACAACGCTTCCCTCAAGGCCAAGCTCCCCATCATCAAGAACTTCTTCGCCATCTTTGCCGAAGCCGCCTTGATGAACATCGACCCGAACGACGACATGGTCGTGCCCGTCACCGGCGGCATCTCCTTCGAGACCCCCGTTGTTGACCGCATCATCCTCGAAGCCGAATGGATCAACGATCGCAAGGATCATGAGGAATACCAGACCTTCGGCGCCAAGCACGTGAAGGACGTCCTCGGAGCCATCTACCTCGAGAAGGCATTCACCGACCGCTTCAGCCTCTCTGCCGGCTTCCACAGCTTCGGCAGCACGAGAGACTACATGCTCTCCGGCAACCTCGTCGGTCGGATAAACTAACGAGACCGCTCGCGCTAGATTCTGTAAATCAAGTACAGGGCTGGCGCTCGCTCTCACTGCAAAGGCCCGTTAATACGGGCCTTTTCCGTTCACGGAAGACCGCTCGTGCTAGATTCTGTAAATCAAGTACAGGGCTGGCGCTCGCTCTCACTGCAAAGGCCCGTTAATACGGGCCTTTTCCGTTCACGGAAGACCGCTCGCGCTAGATTCTGCAAATCAAGTACAGGGCTGGCGCTCGCTCTCACTGCAAAGGCCCGTTAATACGGGCCTTTTCCGTTCACAGGAGACCGCTCGCGCTAGATTCTGTAAATCAAGTACAGGGCTGGCGCTCGCTCTCACTGCAAAGGCCCGTTAATACGGGCCTTTTCCGTTCACGGAAGACCGCTCGCAGATATAAAACCTTAAAAAAAAGCCCCGGTTCAACCGGGGCTTTTTTGTTAGCAAAAAAATAAAGCGAACTAGACTCCCTTGCGTTCCAGGTCTAGGAGTAATGCCTGCAGCGAATCCTCGACAGACGAGCGGAAATCAGCAGAACCGAGGCTGCAGCTGGCAACAACGTCGTCACCCTTCAATATGCGAATGACGGCAAAACCATTTTCGTTAGAGAAAGTCACGCTCAAACCTTTTTTCAAGGCCTTCTCGAGCAAGTCACGCATAAGTACTCCTTTGTGTTATTGCAAAAATCAAAGTTGGGAACCAACGAACTTAAACTAGGCTTTTTCTCCGCAAAAAACAAGCAAAAAAGCAAATAAATTGGATATTTCGCATAAAAGACGCTTTTTGGCGTACTATATTGAGGTTATGTTCGATTTTCACCTGCATTTGGCGAGGCTACCCCAGCCCATGGAACTGGCGAGGCTGCTGGCGGAGCGGGAATACCGCTATGTGGCCGTGGCCTGCGAACCGTGGGAATGGGAGGCCGTGAACAAGTTGTGCGTCGCGGGTGTGAACCGCACCGCGGATATGAACTGCGCCGCCTACGGGGTCCACCCGATGATTGCGGGGAACGTCACGGAGGCGGACTTCGCAAAACTGCGGGAGATTTTGGAAAGCGACCCGGACGCCCAGGTCGGCGAAGCAGGGCTCGACCGGCGATTCCCGGGGTACGAGGATGGCAGTATTCAGGAGCAGGTTTTTGTACGGCAAATCAAGCTCGCACTGGAACTGGGGCGCGACCTCCAGATCCACTGCGTGGGCGATTACGGAAGGGTCGTAGCGCTACTGAAAAAGAACGGATTCGGGAAGTCGCACGGAACAGCCCCTAGTACTTCGCTTAGTACGCCGCTTAGTACGTCGCTTAGTACGTCGCGACCCATATTCCACCGCTTCGGCGGGGATGCGGGGATTGTGCGAGCCGCCCTCCCCCTCGGGGCGTTATTCTCGCTCCACAACGACAGCTTCCGCAAGAAGTCTACCGTGGCGGCAATCCCTCTTATCCCGGCCGACAGCGTGCGCTTCGAGACCGATGCCGACGAAATATACTGCAAAGCCTGCGCAGTTCCCACCAGCGCAGTCCCCGCAAAAGAAATCACCGAAGCCCTCATCAAGGACCTCGGCGAAGTCAAAAGACTTTACGAACTAGCAGTTAAAGGCGCTTAGAGACGCTTGAGAACCGCGGCAGCGTGGTGGATAAAGCCTTCTTCGTTTGCGACGGCGGCAATGGCCTTCGCGTTCTTCTTGATGGCCTTCTCGCTGTAGCGGATGATGCTCATGCGCTTCAGGAAGTCGTACACGCCGAGCGGGCTGAAGAAACGGCCCGTGCCGTTCGTGGGCAGCACGTGGTTCGGGCCCGCGAAGTAGTCGCCCACCGGCTCGCTGGACCACGGGCCGATAAACACGGCACCCGCGTTCTCGATCTGCGCCGCCATGGATTCGGCTTCGCTGGTCATCACTTCCAAGTGTTCCGGAGCGATGCGGTTCGCGATTTCCACGCCGTCGAACCAGTCCTTCACCACGAGGATACGCCCAAAGTTACCGAGCACCTTCTCGAGGAGTTCGCGCTTCGGGGAATTTTCCACCTGGATATCCACGCAGGCGCTAATCATCTGGGCGGTTTCCATGTTGTCGGTAATGCAGATGGCCGCCTCGAAGCCGGAACCGTGTTCCGCCTGGGAGAGCAAGTCTGCAGCCACGAAGTCCGGATCGCAGGTGTTGTCGGCCATCACGAGCACTTCGCTGGGGCCAGCCACCATGTCGATATCCACGACGCCGAAGACTTCCTTCTTGGCGATGGCCGCAAACACGTTGCCCGGTCCCACAATCTTGTCGACGCGTTCCACGACGGTCTTGCCCTTCGCATCCTTCGCGCCGTACGCAAGCAGGCCAATCGCCTGAGCGCCACCGATGTGGTAGACATCGGTAATGCCGAGTTCCTGCAGCACGAATGCGACAGCACGGTTGATTTCGCCCTTGATGGGAGTCACGACCACGATGTCTTCCACGCCGGCAACGAGAGCCGGAACCGCGTTCATGATGACGGTGCTCGGGTAGATGCCCGCACCGCCCGGCACGTAGAGGCCCACGCGCTTCATCGGGCGGATACGCTGGCCGAGAACCACGCCGTCCTTCCCTTCCATGAGCCAGGATTCTTCCATCTGGTTCTGGTGGAAGTCGCGCACGTTCTTGATGGCCTGCTTCAGGGCCTTCTGCAGTTCCTTCGGGCACTTGGCGGCAGACTTCGCGATGGCCGATGCCGGCACGCGGATGTTCTTGCCCTTCAGGCCGTCGAACTTCTGGGCGTATTCGGTCGCCTTCGCGATGCCGCCCTTCTTGATGTCGGCAAGGATCTGCATCACCTTGTCGTGAATTTCCTTGCTCGGGGCGACTTCGCGCCCGCAGATGCGTTCAATTTCAGCAGATTTCGGAGTAACCTTAACAATTTGCATAAACTACTTCCTCTTCTTTGCAGAGCGAGTGATATCGGCAAGGTTCCTCACCTTGCGGGCACTCAACTTCTTGGCCTTCACCGGAGCGGGTTCCTCTTCCTTCGCGGCGCTTGCCTGCCCCGCAGCCGCAACCGACTTCACGTCGATATGCTTGTACGCGCTCTCGATAACCTTGTTATCGACAAGAATCTTGTACGTGAGCCCGTCCACGAACGCCATCCAGGAGGCCTCGATGATATTGCTCGAGACACCGACCACATTCCAGTAGCCCTTCTCGTCGCCAAACGTCGTCCACACGCGCACGGTAGCGTCAGATGCCACCTTGGAACCCAGCACGCGCACCTTGTAGTCGTCGAGCTTGACCTTCGCCATGTTCGGGAAGAACGGGAGCAACGCCTTGCGCAGCGCCGCGTCGAGAGCGTTCACCGGGCCGTCACCCTCGCTCACCTGATGGCTAATCTTGTCGCCAATCTGGAGCTTGACCGTCGCCTGCGAAACGGACACGCCCTGAGTCGTCTTGTCTTCGATGACGCGGTAGCCCAGCACCTTGAACGGCTCCTGCACCATGCCCAAGTGGCGGTACACCAACAGCTTGAAGCTCGCCTCGGCAGAGTCGAAATGCCAGCCCGCGTTCTCGCGTTCCTTGATGAGCGTGAGCAGCTTGCCCACCACCGGGTCCTTCTTGTCGATGCCCGGCTTGATGGCCCTGAGCTTTTCCACCACAAGGGAACCGCCCGCCTGGTCGCTCGTGACGAACACGCGGTCGTTACCCACGGCATGCGGGTCGATATGCTCGAAACTGCGGCTGACCTTCATCACGCCGTCGATATGGGCACCGCCCTTGTGCGCAAACGCCGCATCGCCCACGTACGGGGCATGCACGTCACTCGGCAGATTCACAATCTGGTCCACATTGCTGCTCAACTGGCGGAGCCTTGCAATCTTTTTCGCAGCAAAGAACTTCGCGCCCATCTTGAAATGGAGGTCTGCAGCAATCGTCGTGAGGTTCGCGTTTCCGCAACGCTCGCCGTAACCGTTCACCACGCCCTGCACCATCGTAGCGCCGCTCTTCACGGCAAACAGGCTGTTGCACACGCCCAGGCCCGCGTCGTTATGCACGTGGATGCCGATAGGCGTCGAAACCACCTTCTTCACGTCCTTCACAATCTTCTCGAGTTCCCACGGCATCGTACCGCCGTTCGTGTCGCAAAGCACAATGAAGTCCGCACGGCCGCGTTCAGCCGCCTTCAGCGTCTCGAGAGCGTACTGCGGGTTCGCCTTGTAACCGTCAAAGAAATGTTCCGCATCGTAAATCACCTCTTCGGAATGGTCCTTGAGGTAGTCGATGGAGGACTCGATCATGTCGAGGTTCTCCTCGAGCGTCGTGCGGATGACGTCCGTGACGTGCAAATCCCAGCTCTTGCCGAAAATCGTCTTGACCGGGGCGCCCGACTTCACGAGCGCCTGCAGCAGCGGGTCCTTCTCGGGCAGCACCTTCGGACGGCGCGTGGAACCGAAAGCCGCAATCTTCGCATGCTTCAGCTTGACTTCCTTGATCTTCTGGAAGAATTCCTCGTCGGTCGGGTTGCTCGGATTGGGCCAGCCCCCTTCGATGTAGTCAAAACCGAAATGGTCAAGAATTCGCGCAATCTGCAGCTTGTCGGCGAGAGAAAGGCTTATCTTACGGTCTTGGTTACCGTCGCGGAGGGTCGTGTCGTATAAAAAAACTTTCATGGACGTAAAGATAGAAAATTCTACCCAAGGGGGGGGAAGCCTCCCCCTCGCTACAGCCTTGCCCTTCTGTCATCCTGAGCGGAGCCCATAGGGCGAAGTCGAAGGATCTAAACCGAACCAGGGCAAGTCTTCCGCTACCCCCTCTGCGGGGAGCACCCCGCAACGCCCCCAATTGTCATCCTGAGCGGAACGCAGTGGAGTCGAAGGATCCAGACCTGCACTTGTCATTCCGGGTTTGTCCCGGAATCACCGTTCTCGAATTTTTTACTTGTCGCTTTTTCTTCTATTGCAGTTCCTGCAAAGCATTTGGCAGTTTACATCAATGGTCAAGCCGCCATCGCTCCATGGTATAATATGGTCGGCTTCCATTTCAGGAATTTCAAAGTGCTTTTTACAAATGGGGCAAATTCCCGCCAGCCTTTCGTAAGCCTTTATTTTCTGGTTTTCCGTAAATGCACGGATAGACAAGTAGCGTTCATCGCCCGTCAACACGTACGGATAAATTCCTCTCTTGTTAGTTACGTCGTCATCCTTGACAAGCCGTGCGACTTCATTATCAATCATCTTGAAATCGTAAATATTGTCTTTGTACTTGTCATAGAGCTCGCCCCACTCCACGCCCTTCATTATCTTCTTGCGTTCTTTGGTCGGTTTGAATGTAGTCTCGATCCAGTCAATTACAGAACGGAAATACTGTTGCAAAGCATTGGCGTTCACATCATGCTGATGTTTAGCCATATAGACATCCACGGAATTCTTGGATATCCACTTCAAAGCCGTTTCTAGATAATCTTGTCGGATAGCGGAACCATTCAGGTAGTCCGCAGCGATTTTTTGAGCCAAGCACCCATTTTTACTGAAGTAACGTTTTGCATCAGCAAGCCAAGGCCCGGCATATACGGCATTTCGCAGTTCTTGCTTGGTGAGTTCCTCGCCCGCGATGTTGATGGTCTCGAACCACTTGAGCTTTTCGCTATCCGTACCATCGCACACATAGACCATCAACTCGTAGTCCAAAATTTTTTCCTGTTCATCTTTCTGCAAGTTATGGAAATGCTTGAACAGGTAACTAAAATCGCCTGCGACATATTGGCAGATTGAAATCGTGCGTTGCTGCCCGTCAATCACTTCAAAGGAACCGTCTTCGCGCAGAGCCCAATACATCACATTCAGCGGGAATCCCTGACGAACAGTCTCAATCACGGCATCGCGCTGTTTCTCCTTATAGATAAACTCGCGCTGGTAAGGCGGGCGAATATCGAGTTTGCCTCCATAGGCCACGACACGGCCCGTTTCATCGTCATTCTCGTAACAATCAACAAGGTCACGAATCTTGATTTGTTTGAGTTCGATTTTCATTTAGACCTCCTTGCGACGGCGGATAAAAATTCTTGCATAAGTTATTTTGCCATTAACGGCGGGTCGAGCATCGCCATCTTTCAACCGCGGAATACCGACGATTTCAGGATCATAGCCGGCCGATGATTCCATTCCCAAAATTTCGAACTGCTCTGGATTGTATTTATCAAGGAAAGTTATCGGAACACCCATAATTCCGTCATAATCTTCTGGGATACATTCTGTTTTACTGACTTCTATCGCGTCGTAATTGTCGTATTTCGGATATTCTTCTGGAGAATATTTCTTGTAGAGTATCAATTCTTCATGGCGCTTTTTGTGGTCAAGATTAGTAAACCAAATTGACGGACTCCTTGCCATATACTTGCCATCACGAACAACGATTGTCCTATTTCTGTTTTTTGCCAGGCTCTCTTCGATAAAGTCCTGATTTACATCAAAGTAAATCTCGCGGCTCATTGGAGTGACTCCAATCCACAACTTATTTTCCTTAAAAAATTGGAATACTTCTTTATATGTAACAGCGTTCTTATTTCCTAGAACTAGAAATTTTTTATCGTATTTCGCCAATTGCCCTATGTAATCCGTAAACAAACTAAAGGGTGGATTTGTCACCACGATGTCGGCCTGCTTTAAGAGTTCAATGCATTCGGCACTGCGAAAGTCGCCATCGCCTTTAAAATAATGGATACCGATTTCTTCGGGATCAGGAACAAGGTTGCCATTTTTGTCGCCATAATACTCCAACCAGATGGCGCGCTCCGAATTATTCTGGCTGAACAGGTCCCGTTCCTGATTCTTGTAACAAGTGGTAATCAGCCTTTTCAAACCCAAATGTTCAAAATTGTAGGCGAAGTAGTGGAAAAAGTTCGAAACGCGAGGGTCATCACAGTTGCAAAGAACTGTCTTACCCTTGAAGTGTTTCTTGTAATGCTTCAGTTCGTTTTCTATATCCGAAAGTTGGGTATAGAATTCATCCTGTTTCGCTTTGTTTGCACTATGCAAATTGCGGTTATCAGACATCGTGTTACTCCATGCTGAAAGTGAACGAGTTCACTCTCGCAGGAGCTAAAAGCACGACTTCTCAATACAACACAATAACCCGCAGTCCCAAGCGAATACAATACGCCCAGGACGTAATATACCCATAGCATTCATGGGTTTATGCGAGTATTTGTCTTATTCTCGTTGTAGAAAGTGTCGAAGTTTCAGACAGAGACAAGAGCAATACTCAGTGAGTCTACTCTCATCCAGCATCTATCCAAGTTTTTTAGGAAACAAAAAAAAGGCGTGGAGTTGAATGCATTTACCTGTCTGAGGCCTTCGACTGCCCACAACGAATAAACACAAACAACTCACGCCCCAAAAGGCCGCATGCATCAGGCATATTGCAAAAACAATACGCCTTACAGCAAAACGATGCGACAAACCAAAAGCCTGTCGCAGACGTGAGCGTTCGTCCTATTCCCGTTGTAGAAATTGTCGAAGTTTCAGACAGAGAATAAGAGAAAACTCTATTTTCAACAGATAATATAGATTTTGAATGGGAAAAAGGTGACTCCGGAACTGAGTCCGGGGTGACAATAGGGGTCTAGATTGCCACGCTACGCTCGCAATGACATACGAGAAAAGCATCCCCCTGCTGTTTAATACGATACCCGCGGTTCGCGAAGGCCGCAGGGACTAACAGTCACAAGGCTTTCGCAGGACCTGATTCTTGCACGTTCCAGCAATAAGCGTCGTGAAACCGAAGCCACTCTCGAGTTTCTTTGCGGAGAGGGGCGTTTTGCTAAGCAAACAATGGAACGAAGTGATTTTGTTTGCGTGCGAAATGGCCCTTGGAGCAAACATTATTTAGAGCGAGCAAGGCGTTGCGGGGCGGCGGCTGAGCCCCGCAGTGGGGGTGCGCGGAAGACCCAGCTAGGCAATGCGGGACTAGATCCTTCGACTCCACTGCGTTTCGCTCAGGATGACACTCTGGCCGGGGCTGGAGCCAGGGGGAGACCTCCCCCCCCACATTGAAAGACTTGTTTTTCTCAACCCGTTTTTGTATATTCCAGCCAAACAGACATAGTAAGCAGGGCTAAACCTGCAAGCGACCGCATTTCATTTATTGCTTAAATGGATGCGGTCTTTTTTGTTTAATAGAGGTAAAAATGGGCAAAAACGAAGAAAAAAAGCAGATTGTGGCGGCAAAACCGCTCGTGGAGTCAGGCGTCGGAAAGATGATTCAGGTTATTCGGGGCAGGCAGGTGTTGCTAGACCGCGACCTGGCTACGCTTTACGGGGTGGAGACAAAGTACATAAATCGAGCGGTAAAACGTAATCCCAACAGGTTCCCCGATGAATTCTATTTCGAGTTGACAAAAGAAGAGTCTCTAAGGTGCCAAGATGGAACCATAAAGACCGGCCGTGGACAACATTCCAAATATTCGTCTTATGCATTCACCGAACAGGGTGTTGCGATGCTCTCGGCTGTTTTACACAGCGAAAAAGCCATCAGGGTCAGCATAGACATCATGAAGGCGTTTGTGGCAATGAGACACTACATCATGCAGAATGGAGGTTTTATCAACCGAATTTCAAACATTGAAGTGAAGGATTTGGAACAGGACGCACGTCTGCTAGACCATGACCACAAAATAGACGCTCTATTCGAGGCGATGGACCGCGGCGAACTGAAATCCAAGGGCCTTTTCTACAACAACCAGGAGTTCGACGCCTATGTTTTCGTGTGCGCTTTAATCCGACAGGCCAAAAAGAGGATCGTCCTTGTCGATAGGTATGTGGACGAGAAAACCCTGGCGATGATGCTCAAGCGCGAAAAGGGTGTTTCTGTGACGATTTACACTTACGACAAGAGCAAGGCTCTCAAGGTGGACCTGGCGACTTACAACGAACAGTATCCCGACAGTCCGATGCAGGTTTTGCCGAGTTACGGAATGCATGACCGGTTCCTTTTTATCGACGATACGGCCTACCACTTCGGGGCTTCGCTCAAGGACTTGGGCAAGAACACCTTCTTCTTTACGCAGGAGGATTTTACGTTAGACGAAGTGCTGAAGGAATCGCAGAAGAAAAAAAATCCCCAACTCGGTTGAGTCGGGGACTTTTATAGGCTTTACCTAGTTAAACAAGAATTACTTGGCCTTTTTGGCGACCTTCTTAGCCGGCTTTTTGGCCTTTGCGGTCTTATTAGAAGCCTTGCAGAACTTCACGTAGGCAGCGAGGGTGTCGCAGAACACTTCGTCCGGGGTGTTGTCGCCATTGATGCGGCTGATGATGGACTTGCTGTACTTGCCGAGCACCTTGGCGGTGGATTCCTTGTACACCTTGAGGCGGTTCTTGATGACGGCTTCGTCGGCGTCGTCCTTGCGGCCTTCGATCTTGGCGCGGTTCAGGAGGCGGGCAACGATGGTCTTCTCATCCTTGATGTCGAGCACGAAGATGTGCTTCACGTCGACCACGGATTCGATGAGCTTGACCTGGGCAACCGTGCGGGGAATACCGTCGAGGAGGAGGGTATCCTTATCCGGGTTTACCTTGTTCGTATTGATGAGGCCTTCGATGAAGCGGCCGAAAATTTCGACAGTGGCTTCGTCCGGAACGAGCAGGCCCTTGCTGGAGTAAGAAGCGAGGAGCTTGCCGGATTCGCTGGAAGGAGCAATGCCACGGAAGATGTCGCCCGTGGAAATGTGCTTGAGGGAAGTGGTAGCAGCGAGCTTCGCGCCGACGGTACCCTTGCCGGAACCCGGTGCGCCGAAGATAAGAACTGCAGGAATTTTAGCCATTGTTAACCTCTTGGGTTTGATTGTTGAAATTTTTCGCGGTCAAAGATAGCATTTTTACGACTGGATCTTTTCGCACTTGAAACTGAGCTTGCCGTTTTCGACGCCGATGCTTATCGTGGAGAAGTCCGTAAGGGTACCGAGCAGGAGCCCTTCGGCAATCGCGTCTTCCACGAGGTTCTGGATGGAACGGCGGATGGGTCGCGCCCCCAGGGTGGAATCGTAATTGTTGTTCACGATAAATTCCTTCGCCTCCTGGCTGATTTCCAGCAGGATTCCGCGGTCGGAGATATTCTTCTGGAGGAACCCCATCTGGATATCTACGACGGAAACGAGGTCCTTCTTGCTCAAGGCACGGAACACAATCTGCTCGTCGATGCGGTTCAGGAACTCCGGAGAGAACACGCGCTTGACCTCTTCGCGGATGGCGTTTTCCATGCGCTCGTAGTCGTCGGTCTCCCCTTCCTTGGTGAACCCCATGCCGCCGCTGTGGCGCACTTCGCGCGCACCCGCGTTACTCGTCATGATGATGATGGTGTTCTTGAAATTGATCTTGCGGCCATAACTGTCCGTAAGGATGCCGTCATCCAGAATTTGCAGGAGCAAGTTGTAGATGTCCGGGTGAGCCTTCTCGATTTCGTCCAGCAGCACGACGGAATAAGGATGCTTGCGCACCTTCTCGGTAAGCTGTCCGCCGCCTTCCTCGAATCCCACATATCCCGGAGGCGCGCCGATAAGGCGGCTTACGCTGTGCTTTTCCATGTATTCGCTCATGTCGATGCGGATCATGGATTCTTCGCTCCCGAACAGCGAGAGGCTCAACACCTTCGCGAGTTCCGTCTTGCCCACGCCGGTAGGCCCGAGGAAGAGGAAACTGCCCATCGGGCGCTTGCTGCTGCGGATGCCCGCACGCGTACGGCGGATGGACTTGACAATCGCATCGACTGCCGCATCCTGGCCAATGACCCGCTGCTTGATTTCGTCGGCAAGGTGGAGAAGTTTCTGCGTCTCTTCGCCGCCGAGGCGGCTCACGGGAATGCCCGTCATCTTGCTGATGCAATCGCGAATGTCGCTTTCGTCCACGACGGGGGTCTCCTGCCCTTCTTCCTGCAACTGCTTCTTGCGCTCGGCGATGGCGTTCTGGAGTTCTTCTTCGCGGGTGCGGCACTCGGCCGCATTCGTGTAATCCTGGTTCGCGACCGCCTCTTCCTTCTTCGAAAGGACTTCGGCAAGTTCCGATTCCATATCGAGCAGGTCCTGCGGGACCTTGATGGAATTGAGCTTCACGCGGGCACCCGTCTCGTCGAGCACGTCGATTGCCTTATCCGGCAAAAAGCGCTCGCTGATGTAGCGTTCGGCAAGCGTCACCGCGGCGCGGATGGCCTCGGGCGTGTAGTGCACCTTGTGGTGCTGCTCGTACTTCGGACGGAGTCCTTCCAAAATCTGGATGGAATCTTCGGAGTTGGGCGGGTTCACAAGAATCGTCTGGAAACGGCGTTCGAGAGCCGCATCCTTCTCGATGTACTTGCGGTATTCGTCAATCGTCGTAGCGCCAATGCACTGGAGTTCTCCACGCGCCAATGCCGGCTTGAAAATGTTGCTCGCATCGAGGCTTCCTTCAGAACCGCCCGCCCCCACGATAGTGTGGAGTTCATCGATAAAGAGAATCACGGAGTTGCTCACGCGCTGGAGTTCCATGATGAGCCCCTTCATGCGTTCCTCGAACTGACCGCGGTACTTGGTGCCGGCAACCATCGCCGCCACGTCTAGCGTCACGACGCGCTTGTTCACGAGCAGGTCGGGAATCTTCTTCTGCACGATCTTCTGCGCGAGCCCCTCGATAATCGCGGTCTTGCCCACGCCGGGTTCACCGATGAGCGCCGGGTTGTTCTTCTTGCGGCGGCACAGGATCTGGATGAGGCGCTCGATTTCGGATTCGCGCCCGATAATCGGGTCAAGCTTGCCCGCACGCGCCATCGCGGTGAGGTCGCGACCGAAATGGTCGAGAATCGGCGTCTTGGAACGCGAAGCACGTGCGTCGTGCTGCGCCTGGAAGGGACGATTCTGCTGTTCGCCCTCCCCTTCGGGCATGCTCTCGGAACCCTCGTGCTTGAGCTGGTCCAGCATTTGCTGGAAGTTTTCGAAGGTCACGTTGAACGTGGAAAGCGTCGCCGCCGCCGGGGAATCGGACTGCTGCAAAATGGCGAGCATCAGGTGCTCGGGGCCAATGTACTGGTCGCCTTCCATCTTGGCAATTTTAGCCGCATTAAAAAGCACCGCCTTGGTGCGGGCCGTGAATGAAAGCAAGCCTCCACGGGCATCGCCGCCCACGGTCATGAGGCCACCGTCATTCGTCAAATTCTTTTGGACGATCTCGGCAAGGGCGTTCAAGTCAACCTTGAGCGCCTTGAGAGTCTCGGCAGCAAAGCCCGAGTCCTCGCGCACGAGTCCAAGGAGCAAGTGCTCCACAGTAATGCTGTCGCTCCCGAGATTGCGAGCCGCCATGCGGGCAGCCTGCATCACGGCCTTGGCTTTCGCCGAAAAGATTCCGTTTCCGTCCGACATAATTACTCCTATTCCATACTCTGGATCAAGCCGCCGTGCATCACCACGCGGCGCTTGGCAAAGGACGCCAGCTTTTCGTCGTGGGTGACAATCAAAAAAGCCTGATTGAATTTATCGTTCAATTCACCAAAAAGTTCGTTCAACTTTGCGGAATTTGCCTCGTCCAGGTTGCCGCTGGGCTCGTCGGCCAGCACCAGGTCGGGGTGGTTCATAAGGGCGCGGGCAATGGCAATGCGCTGGCGTTCGCCGCCGCTCAACTCGCGGGGCAAATGCTTGAGGCGGTCCTTGAGGCCCACCGTTTCCAAAAGCATCTCGGCCCGTTCGCGGCATTCCGCCTCGGTCGTGCCCAAAATGCGGCCCGGCACACAAACGTTCTCGAGCGCCGTAAACTCGGTGAGCAAATGGTGGAACTGGAACACAAAGCCCACCTGCACGCGGTGGTACAAGTCCTTCTCGACGTCGTTGAACTTGGAGAGCGGCTTGCCCTTAAAGAGGATTTCCCCGCTCGTAGGCGTGTCGAGCAAGCCCACTAGGTTCAAGAAAGTCGATTTTCCCGAGCCCGAGGAACCCGTCAGCGCGACGAGTTCGCCCTCGTTCATCGAAAAGTTCACACCTTTCAAAATCTCGAGCTCCTCGCCCGTCTCGGAAAACACGCGCCTGAGGTCGACTGTTTGCAATAAACTACTCATGCCTAATCGCCCCCACGGGATCGAGCCTGCTCGCCTTCCATGCGGGGAGCAAGGTTGCAGCCACACAAAGCGCGATGCCGATAACAAAAATCAAAACCACATCCAAAAGATGCACCGAAATCGGGAAGTACGGAATCACGTAAACATCGCCCGGCAGTTTTACAAAATGGTAAGCCTCCTGCAACTTGCATAGCACCAGGCCGATTGTGCCGCCGACAATGGTTCCGCCCACACCAATAAAACTACCCATGAGCATGAACACGCGCATCACACCGCCCTTGCTTAGGCCCATGCTGCGCAAAATGCCGATTTCCTTGGTCTTGTCGATCACGACCATGATGAGGGAGCTGATGATGTTGAACGCCGCCACCAAAATGATGAGGCAAATGACCGCCGCCACAATGAACTTCTCATAGTTCATCCACTTGAGGAGCGTGATGTTCTTGGACTTCCAGTCGAGCACGTAGTACGGATAGGTAAGCCACTCGGCAGCCTTGTCGCAGGACTCGCCCGCCTTCCAGTGGTCCTTGACGCGGAACTGGATGCCGGATACCGCATCGCCGATGCCCATGAGTTTTTGCAGTTCGGGAATGCCGATGTACGCGAGGTTACCGTCGTACTCGTAGGTGCCCGTCTCGAAGATGCCGCTCACCACGGCCATCATCATGCGCGGCCCACCGGCGCTGCCGACCATTTCGTCGGGATTCTGGAACAGCTGCAGCACAAGCTTGTCGCCCACAACCACGCGGAGGCGGTTCGCCAGTCCCGAGCCGAGCAAAATTCCCGGACGGCGGGTGCCGTTCATGTCCTCGAGACTGTCAACGGAGTAGTTGCCGAACTTCATGTACTTGTAAATGTCGGTCACTCCCTTCGAGTTTTCTTGATCAATACCGTAAATCACAATGCCGTCGTTCACCTTGCGGCTGCTGATGCCCACCTTGTAGATGATGAACGGGGAAGCGTTCACCACACTGGAGTCGTGCTTTTTGACTTCGGTAATCAGACTGTCGTAGGCGGAGATGTTCTCGCCGTTGTAGGCCATGAGTTCAAAGTGGGCGTCCTTCCCTATCATCTGGGCGGTCACCTCTTCCTCGAAACCGTTAACCGCAGCGAGCGCGACCACCAGCGCGAACACGCCGATGGAGACACCAAGCATACTGAAAATGCCAATCAGCGAAACGAAGAGACTCTTACGCTGAGCCCCCAGGTAACGCCAGGCGATGAGCCATTCCAGTTTATTCATCGATAATTAGGTCTCCGGCTTCATCAGCGGGAACAGTTGAACATCGCGGATGGTCTGTTGGTTCGTGAGGAGCATGACCATGCGGTCAATACCGAAGCCTACGCCACCGGTAGGAGGCAAGCCACTTTCGATAGCGTGCATGAAGTTTTCGTCCATCGGATGCGTTTCGCCTTCGCCACCACGGCCACGGCGCACCTGGTCTTCCAGGAGTTCGCGCTGACGGATTGGGTCGTTAAGCTCGGTGTAGGCGTTGCCCAGTTCCCAGCCGTTGCAGTACGGCTCGAACTGTTCAATAAGCCCTTCGATGCTGCGATGCTTTTTGCAAAGCGGGGTGCTCTCGGTCGGCATGTCCTTGATGAACGTCGGCTGGATGAGCTTGTCTTCCACGGTGAGCTCGAACAGTTCGAGGATACCGCGGCCGCGGCTGAATTCGCCATCCAGGTGTCCGCCGAGTTCTTCCATCTTGGCCTTGATCTCGTCGTCGCTCATTTCATTGACCTTCAAACCGCCAAACTTCTCGATGGCCTCGATCATGCTGTAGCGGGGCCACGGGGCCTTGAAGTCGATTTCCTTGCCCTGGTAGTTGATCTTGGTCGTACCGTTTGCGGCAATGCAGGCACGTTCGTAGATGTTTTCGAAGTGGACCATCATGTCGTTGTAGTCGGCATAGGCTTCGTAGAATTCAAGACCCGTAAATTCCGGGCTGTGGGTGCGGTCCATGCCCTCATTGCGGAAGTTCTTGGAGAATTCGAACACCTTTTCCATACCGCCCACAATGCAGCGCTTGAGATAGAGTTCCGGAGCCACGCGCAGGTAGAGCGTCATGTCGCAGGCGTTGTGGTGCGTGGTGAACGGGCGGGCGTTGGCACCACCGTAAATCGGCTGGAGCGTCGGGGTTTCCACCTCAATAAAGCCCTTTTCGATCAGGTAGTCACGGATAGCCTGCAAAATCTTGAAACGCTTGATGAAAACTTCCTTCACGTCGTCGTTCAGGGCCATGTCGATGTAACGCTGGCGGTAGCGGGTATCCACGTCGGCAAATTCGTTGAACACGACCTTGTTGCCGTTCTCGTCAATCTTTTCCTTCGCGACCGGGAGCGGGCGCACGGCCTTACTGAGCATCGTCACCTTCTTCACGTGCACGGAGTATTCACCGGTCTGCGTTTCGAACATGAAGCCGTTCACACCAATGAAGTCGCCAAGGTCGGTCATCTTGACGATTTCGTAGTTTTCTTCGCCCACTTCGTCGCGGGCACATACCACCTGAAGGCGACCATAGCGGTCCTTGAGGTGCATAAAGCACATTTTTCCCTTGCGGTTGAAACGCACCACGCGACCCGCAAAGGCGATTGGCTCACCACTCGCCATAAGGGCTTCCTTGTTCTCCTTGAGCATCTTGCTGTCGTGCGTGCGGTTGAACTTGTGGGGGTAGGCTTCCACACCCATTTCTTTGAACTTCTCTAACTTTGCAAGACGGGCTTGCACCTGGTCATTCATGTCAATCATACATTTTTCCTAAAAAAATTTGAACAGCGTAAATGTAGAAATATTTACCTAAATTCTCTGTCCAAGCATGTTTGTCGTCCCTTTTTTCAAGAAAGCCAATGCAAACACGTGTTTGCAACCAGTTTTTTACAAAAGGACTTTCAGAATGATAACAGGTGTTATCACAAAGGGGGTATAAGAATTCCTAAAAAGGGTTTATGACCAAGAAAAAGGATGACTATAGGGTCATTTTCACAAAGGAACTGGGCATAACCTTCAAAAAATGGCGCAACAAGGCCCAAAAGACGCAGGATTACGTCGGCGACTACTCCGACGTATCGCGAGTAACCATCGGCAAGTGGGAATCCGGCAAGAACATCCCCGACCTGTTCGACTTTTACCAGGCGCTCAAGCAGATTTCGACCAATCCAAGCGAATTTTGGACAGATTTTGCCAAATCCTATGAAGAAAAAGTCGCCCCCAAACTCCAGGTGGCGGAACGTAGGAAAAAGCCCGTTTTTTGGGAAAAAACGCAAAAAAAGCCAATTCCCAAGAAATAAATGTTTTTTGTCACATTATTTTCATATTTGCCCACCATTTAAAATTCTAAGTTTAACCAAATTATTTGGTTTTTTATGAAACTTTTGAGGTGCTCGGGAGCATTCCCATACTTATTCTCGGTTTTCTGCACGTCATTCGTGCAGATGGGCTTGTTCATCTTTTTCTTGCGTTGGCTGTCGTTCTCATACGAAGGCCAGGACTTTTTTTGGCGCAGCATGCTGCTCCAGCTGGCGCTGTTCCTCCCCGCTGTGTTCATGATGCCCCTCGCCGGGTTTATCGCCGGACGCTACCCCAAGGGCAAAGTCATGGCATGGACCTCCCTCGGGATGTTCCTCTCGCTCATCGCCATCAGCGTCCTGTTCCAAGTGGGCGTCCCCTGGGTCGCCTTTGGGCTCACCATGCTGTACGGCATTTTCCACGCCCTCTACAACCCCGCCAAGTACGGTGCCATCAAGGAAATCTTTGGCGAGCGGATGCTCACGGCGGCAAACTCGGTCCAGGTTTCCACCTACGTGATGGGCATTGCCGGCGTCTCGTGCCTTAGCATGGGCCTTACCCCCGACAGCGCATCGCCAATCCCGTACTGGTCCCTCCCCTACATTTTTACCGGAGCCACGCTCCTCGGCGCCATCTCGGCTTTCTTCATTAAAATCGGACGTAACACCACCCTCAAGTTCCGTTCCCCCATCCGCATTTTTGCAGCCACGTGGTCTCACCCCATCATAAGGCTCTCCATTTTGGGCATCGCCTTTTACTGGGCGGTCACGCAGCTGTTCCTCTTGCTTTCGCAGGACTTTACCGGCGAACAGCAAATGAGTTTCTTCCAGCCAGAGCTCTTGCTCACGGCTCTCGGTTACATTGTCGGCACCATCATCGCCGCACAGGCGTCCAAGCCGTTCGTCGAAACAGGCCTCATACCGCTCTCGGCAATCGGATCCGCCCTTTTGATGTTCATCTTGCCCGTGGTCTCGGTGGAATGGGTACGCATTTTGCTTTACGCCCTGCTGGGCGGGCTCGTAGGCAGTTCCCTTGTCGTCTTGCGCACCGTCATCCAGCATTTTACCAGGCCCGACACCTCGGGACGCATCCACGCTGTGAGCGAGATGATCCTCATGAGTATGCTCACGGTGTTCCTCATTGCGCAATGCCTCCTCCTCACGTTTACCAACATCCAGGTCTACCAAATTTTCCTATTCATCGCCATCCTCTTTACCATCTGTTTTTGGATTACCCTCAAAAATACGCCGCAGGCGATGCTCCGCATGGGGCTCCGTTTCCTCTTCTTCTTTGTGTTCCGCTACCGCATCAAGGTCGTAGGCGTGCAGAACATCCCCGACAGCGGTCCTGTTTTGCTCGTGGGTTCGCACTACAGCTTTATTGACTGGGCTGTGCTCCAAATGGCAAGCCCTCGCCCGCTAAAAATGGCGAGCAACCGCGACAAGGCAAACTCCTGGTTCCTCTCCTTCCTCCAAAAGACGCGCTACATCATCCCCATTTTCCGCCGCAATCCCGAGCCCGCCATGGAAAAGATCCGCAAGGCGCTCCTCGCCGGCGAGGCGGTCGTCGTGTTCCCCGAGGGCGAAGTCTCCAAGACTCCGCACATCTCGCGGTTCTCCATCGACTACTCCAAGGCGCTCGAAGGCATCGAGGCGACCGTCGTCCCGTTCTACATCCAAGGGCTTTGGGGCGGCCCCTACAGTCACTTCTCCGACAGCATCATGCTGGGCCCTGCGTCAACTCGCATCATTAGCGTGGGCTTTGGCCACATCATCCCCAGTTCCACGCCCGAAGAAGAAATCCGAATGCACTTGCGCGACCTCGCCATCGACACCTGGGATATGGCTATCAAACATTACCGTACCATTGTGCCCACATGGCTTGTAGCCATGCGCCGCCGCGGGCTCAAGCCCATTTTGCTTGACCCGCAAGGCGACCACGTTTCGGGACTCCACATGGTCTCGCTGGTCAGGCGCATTTCCAAACGCCTGCTCAAAATCGCCCGCAAAGACCAAAGAGTCGGTCTCTTGCTCCCGTCGAGCCGTGACGGGGTCATCGCAATCCTCTCGATCTTTGCCGCAGGCAAAACAAGCGTCAACCTGAATTACACCTCCCCATTCGACGTGGTCGCGGGTTGTGTGGAACGCACCCACATTCGCTACACCCTGACAACCCACGCTTTCTATGACAAACTAACGCAAAAGAACGAGAAGTTCAAGGGCCTCACCAAGTTCACGGAGCTCGTCTTTATCGACGACATCTTTGGGAAGGACGCCATTTGGCAGAACATTTGCCCCATGCTCATGGCAAAGTTCCTGCCCCGCAAGCTCTTGGAAATCCTGTGGTTTAAAACCGGGAAAATTAACGATCCCGCGGTTATTTTGTTCAGCTCGGGTTCCGAAGGCTCGCCCAAAGGGATCGTCCTTACCCAAAAGAACATCATCGCAAACATCCAGCAGACCGACGCCGTCATCCGCCTTCGCGAAAACGACGTGGTACTCGCCGAGCTCCCTATGTTCCACTCCTTTGGGCTTACGGTGACGATCCTCATGCCGCTCTTTGACGCCGTGCCCATGGTGCTCTGCCCCGACCCCACAGATGTCAAGACCATCGCCCGCTCCTGTGCCGAATTCAAAGTCACCATCCTGGTGGGGACGCCAACATTCTTGCGTGCGTTCTGCGTAAACCGCTGGGTACACCCCATGTGCCTCGACTACGTGCGCTTTGTGCTCGCCGGTGCCGAAAAACTGCGTCAAGAAATGCGCGACGCATTCAGGCTCAAGTTCGGCAAAGAAATCTTCGAGGGCTACGGCTGTACCGAGACATCGCCTGTGGCGACCATCAACGCCCCGAACGTCCTTTTGGACGACTTCCTCACCATGGAACGCTGCTCCGACACCTCGAGCGTCGGGCTCCCCGTACCGGGTTCGCGCATCCTCATTGCCGACCCCGACACCAACGAAACTTTGCCGCAAGGCGAAGAGGGCATGGTTCTGGTCGGAGGCCCACACGTGATGCACGGCTACCTCGACGACCCCGAACGCAACAAGGCAGCCATTATCGAGAAAAACGGCCACCGTTGGTACAAGACCGGCGACAAGGGCAAGCTCACCTCCGAAGGGTTCCTGGTGCTTTTGGACCGCTACAGCCGTTTTGCCAAACTCGGCGGCGAAATGATTTCGCTCACCGCCGTGGAGGCGCGTCTCACCGAGACCAAGCTTTTAGGGGACTGCGAATTCATCACGGTCGCCGTTCCCGACTCGGTCAAGGGCGAACGCATCGTACTGCTCTATGTCGGGGACGAGACCGACCCCGACGACCTACTCCGCGCAATCCGCAAGTCGGGAATCCCGCCGCTCATGATTCCGGGAAGCGTGTTCCGCGTAGAGAACCTGCCCAAGCTCGGCAGCGGCAAGTGGGACTTCACGAACCTGAAAAAACTCGCGAACGAACTGTTCACCGAAAAATCGAAAGGCTCGCGCGTTTAGGGTTTTTGCTCCGCAGGAGCCACTTCATCTAGCCAGCGCTGGAGGATGATAGCGGCGGCCAGCTGGTCAATCACGCCCTTGTTCTTTTGCTTCTTTTTCTTGCTAAAGTGGGCGGTGTTTTCTTGAGCCTGCACGCTCGAATACGCCTCGTCCTGCGTGTGGATGGGCATACCCGGGAAATGCATTGCCAAGTCCTTCACAAACGACTCCACCACCACGTTCTTGCCGTCGGTACGCCCGTCGGGGCGGTACGGCATGCCGACCACCAGCTCGTCGACCTTGTTTTCTTTCACCAGCTGTTCCAGGCGTTCCCACAAGTTCGTCTTTTTTTGGTCGATTGTCTCGCGCGAGAAAGCCATGCGGAACTCGGAATCGGCAAAAGCGATGCCTACACGATGTTCGCCGTAATCAATACCGAGGAAATTCATGCGGTACAATATAGAATTTCCTTATTTTTTCTATCTTTACGCCCGTTATGACAAATACCACAAACGATTTATGGGTCGGTGTTGACGTTGGCTCGACGACTGTCAAAATAGCCGTAGTCGACCCCGAGACATCTAAGCTTTTGCACTATACTTACCAGCGCCACAATGCCATGCAGGCAAAAAAAGTCTACGAGGTGCTGAGAGAAGCCCACGGACTCTTCCCAGGCAAAAATTTCAGGGTCGCCTTCTGCGGCTCGGGTGGCCAACCCTTTGCCGAAGCCACCAAGGCCTTCTTTGTGCAAGAAGTGGTGGCGAACGCCCTCGTCGTGCGCGCCACCTACCCCGACACCCGCGTCGCCATCGAGCTGGGCGGTCAGGACGCCAAAGTCGTGTTTTTTGAAAAGGACCGCACCACGGGCAAGCTCATTGCGAGCGACATGCGCATGAACGGCGTGTGCGCCGGCGGCACCGGAGCCTTCATTGACCAGGTGGCGGAACTCCTCCGCATCAAGACCGAGGCCTTCGAAGGGTTCGCCAAGCGCGGCCAAAAAGTCTACGAGATCTCGGGACGTTGCGGCGTGTTCGCCAAGACGGACATTCAGCCGATGCTCAACAGCGGTATCGCCAAAGAGGACATCGCCCTCTCCAGCTTCCATGCCATCGCCAAGCAGACCATCGGTGGCCTCGCCCAGGGCATGGAAATCAAGCCCCCCGTGATTTTTGAAGGCGGCCCCCTTACCTTCAACCCGACCCTCGTGCGCGCCTTCAAGGAGCGCCTGGGCATTACCGACGAGCAGGCCATCCTCCCCGAGCACTCCGAAGTGCTTGTTGCCATGGGTGCCGCACTTTCGCTCGGTTCCATGTTCGCGGACCAGGAATGCCATTACCGCATGGAGGGCTCCCTCGATTCCCTCGTGCACTTTAACGAAACGCGCCAAGCCGAGAACAAGGCCAAGGCCGCCGCAGACCTTTTCTTCAAGGACGACGCCGAATACAAGCAGTTCCTCGAAGACCACAAGATGGCGGGCAATAACTACCCGCAGCCGCCTTCCGGTTCCACCCTCAACGTGTACCTAGGCATTGACGCCGGTTCCACCACCACAAAGTTCGTGCTCATGGACGAGAACGACCAGGTAGTCGACGGCTTTTACGCGAGCAACAACGGCGAACCACTCGCCGTCTTGAAGCGCGCCATGAACGAACTCACCGACCGTTACGAAGAATACGGCTGCAAGCTCAACATTCTCGGTGTCGGTACGACCGGTTACGGCGAACAGCTCTTTGCGAAGGCCGTGCATGCCGACTTCCACACGGTGGAAACAGTCGCCCACGCCAACGCCGCCCAGAAAATTTGCCCCGACGTAAGCTTTATCCTCGACATCGGTGGCCAGGACATGAAGGCCATATCCGTGCAGGACGGCGTCGTCACAGGTATTATCTTGAACGAAGCCTGCTCCTCGGGTTGCGGTTCCTTTATCGAAACCTATGCCCGCAGCCTCGGCATCCCGATGGAAAAAATCGCGGAACTTGCGTTCAACGCAAAGAGCCCCTCTCAGCTGGGGTCCCGCTGCACCGTATTCATGAACAGTTCCATCATCACGGAACAGCGCGATGGCAAGCAGCCCGAAGACATTATCGCGGGCATCTGCCGTTCTATCATCAACAACGTCTTTACCAAGGTGATCCGTATCCGTAACCTCTCCACGCTCGGCAAAAAGGTCGTGGTCCAGGGCGGCACCTTCAAGAACGACGCGGTGCTCCGCGCCTTCGAGCAGTACACGGGCCTCAAACCCATCCGTCCGGAACGCCCGGGCGAAATGGGCGCCATCGGCATCGCGCTTTTGACCAAGAAGTTCATGGAAGAAAAGCGCAAAGAGAACCCCGACCTCAAGTCTACGTTCATCGGCCTCGAAGCCATGAGGACCTTCAGCTGGCACAACCAGCCTGGGCAACTTTGCCAGTACTGCACCAACCATTGCTCCCGCACCATCGTCACCTTCAGTGACGGCCAGAGCTTTGTCACGGGCAACCGTTGCGAACGCGGTGAAGTCACCGCCGACCCGAACGACCCGAAGACCAAGGCCCTCATCGCCGAAATCAACAAGAAGATGCAGTCCGTGCCCGACATGATTAAGCGCACGAACCAGCTCCTGGTGAAGGACTACGCGCCAGCAAAACTCCTCCCGAACAACGGGAAGACCATCGGCATCCCGCGCGTGCTCGAGTTCTGGAACAGCCTCCCCTACTGGAAGGCGTTCTTCACGAGCCTCGGCTACACGGTCGTGGTGAGCCGCCAGAGCGACTACAAGATGTTCGAGGCGGGCCTCCACAGCGTGCCCAGCGACACGGTTTGCTTCCCCGCCAAGCTCGTACATGGTCACGTGCTCTCCCTCATCGACAAAAAGGTCGACCGCATATTCTTCCCCATGATGGTGGCTCTTCCCAGCGACCACACCAAGTTTACGGCCACCTCCGTGTGCCCTGTGGTGCAAGGCTACCCCGACATTTGCAAGAACACAGACGACCCCGAACGCAACTTCGGGATCCCGCTGGACCAGCCGGTGTTCCACTGGTTCAACACCAAACTCCGCAAGAACCAGACCATTGAATGGTTCCACGAGCACTGGAAGCTCGACAAGAAGCTTCTCGCCAAGGCCGTGGACGAAGGCGAAAAGGCCCTCAACAATTACCACACCACGCTCCTGGAAGAAGGCCAAAAGATTTTGGACGAAGTCCATGCGAAGAACTCCTTCGCTGTGGTGATCGCTGGGCGTCCCTATCATGCGGACACGCTCATCAACCACAACATCGCAAGCCACTTTACCGCCATGGGCATCCCAGTGCTTACCACTGAATCGCTCCCAGGTGTGTTCGACCAAGATGTGCCAAGCCATACCCGTGTAGAAATCAAAAACACGTTCCACTTGCGCATGCTCGGCGCCACCATGATCGCCGCCAAGGACCCCAACGTGGAACTCGCCCAGATCGTGAGCTTCGGCTGCGGGCACGATTCCATTTTGACCGACGAAATGATCCGCATGCTGCACCTTGAATCCAACAAGGAAATGCTCATGCTCAAGCTGGACGAAGGCGACGCCCGCGGTCCGGTGGGCATCCGCGTCAAGAGCTTTATCGAGACCGTCAAGGCGCGCCGTGCGGCAAACCTCCCCGACAAGCCCGAGAGCAAGGAACCGCTTTACCACACTCCGTTCGTGGCCGAAGACAAGTTCCGCCGCAAGATTTTGACGCCGAACCTCTCGCCCGCCTTTACCGTACTCGCGAGCGAATACATGAAGGCAAAGGGCTACATGGCCGAATACCTTCCCGTAGCCGACCGCAAGGCCATTGAACTCGGCAAGAAGTTTGTACACAACGACATTTGCTTCCCGGCCCAGGTGAACATCGGCGAACAGCTCAAGTGGCTATACGACCACCCCGAAGTGAAGCAGACCGAAATCTCGGTGTGCCTCGCCAAGAACTGCGAAAACTGCCGCGCAGTGCAATACCCGATGCTCGCCCGCAAGGCGCTCGACGAAGCCGGCTTCAAAGACGTCGCCATCGTCACGACCGGCGCCGACTACAAGGGAATCCACCCAGGCTTTAGCGTGGGTCTCGACTTCCGCCTCCACATGCTGTGGGGCCTTGTAGTGATGGACGCCATCGAGACCATGTACAGGGCGCTCCGTCCCTACGAGGTGAACAAAGGCGACACGCAAAAGGTTTACGACCACTGGATGCCGCTTATGATGAACCTCGTGGGCATTCTCAAAAAGTCGGAACTCGTCACGCCGAAGAAGATGCTCGAAATGTTCCATTGCTGCGTAGAGGCATTCAACACTGTGAGCGTCACCGAAGACCGCATGAACGGAATCCGCAAGCCGCGCGTGGCCGTGCTTGGCGAAATTCTGATGAACTACCACCCGAGCGCCAACGGCTTTGTGGAGAATTACCTCATGGATAATGGCATGGAAGTCTACCTGCCGGGCATGACGGACTTCTTCCGCGTGGACGAAGTGGTACGCAGCGAAAAGCTCCGCAGGGGCTTCTCGGCGAACCCGTTCTTCGACCGCATCGAAGGTGGCGTGACCGCCAAGGCGTTCGACCGTGCAGCCAAGGCCGTGCGCGACGTGATGCACTCCTTCAAGCTCTACGAGCATCATGCTGACTGCTACGAGCTGGTCGACTACGTGCGCGACATTATCGACCCCAGCTACAACACTGGTGAAGGTTGGCTTATCCCGGGCGAGATCCTCTACAACGCCAAACACGGCGTCAACAGCTACATCATTTTGCAGCCGTTCGCCTGTCTTGCAAACCACATCAGTGGCCGTGGCCTCACCAAGGCCGTCAAGGAGCGTTGTCCGCATGTCCAAATCTTGAGTCTGGACTACGATCCCGACACCAGCTTTGCTAACATCGAGAACCGCCTGCAGATGCTCATCATCAACGCCCGCGAACTGGAGAAGGCCCACCAAAATTAATTCGGAACGACCCTCAAGTGTCATCCTGAGCAAGCGAAGCGCGTCGAAGGATCTCTAGCAACTTTATAGATTCTTCGACTTCGCATCTACGATGCTCCGCTCAGAATGACAAAATCACTAAAAAAAATAAAAACACATGCTAAACGTTTCTAATGTAAGTCTTCAATACGGTAGCCGAGTCCTCTTCAAAGAGGTAAACCTCTCGTTTAAAAAGGGCAACTGCTACGGCGTCATTGGCGCCAACGGCGCTGGCAAATCCACATTCCTCAAGATTCTGAGTGGCGAACTCGAGCCCAATACCGGCGACGTCACCAAGGACCCGGGCGAACGCATTGCTGTCCTCAAGCAGGACCACTTTGCCTACGAGCAGAACACCGTCATGGAAACGGTGATGATGGGCTTTCCCGAACTCTATGAACTCGGCAAAAAGCGTGACGAACTCTACGCGTTGCCCGAGATGACAGAAGAGCAGGGCATGCAGGCCATGGAAATTGAGACCCGCTTCGGCGAAATCGGCGGCTACGAGGCCGATTCGAATGCCGCAGTGCTCCTCAAGGGCCTCGGCATCCCCGAGGAATTCCACCACAGCCTCATGGCCGACCTCGATGGCGGCTTAAAAATCCGCGTGCTCCTCGCCCAGGCGCTGTTCGGCAACCCCGACATCCTTCTGCTCGACGAACCGACGAACCACCTTGACCTCGAAACCGTCAGCTGGCTCGAAGACTACCTCGAACGATTCGAGAACATCGTGATCGTGGTGAGCCACGACCGTCACTTTTTGAATGCAGTCTGTACGCACACCTGCGACATCGACTACGGCAAGATCAACATCTACGGCGGCAATTACGAATTCTGGTACGCGGCAAGCCAGCTCGCCCAGAAGCAGCGCAAGGACCAGAACCGCCGCGCCGAAGAAAAAATCGAAGAACTCAAGGCGTTCATCCGCCGTTTCGCCTCTAACGCGGCAAAGGCAAAGCAGGCAACCTCCCGCAAAAAGCTCCTCGACAAGATGACCGTCGAAGAAATGCCGGCATCGAGCCGCAAGTTCCCGTGGGTCAACTTCAAGATGGACCGCGAGCCGGGCAAGATAGTGCTCGAGCTCAAGGATGCAACCATCGACGGTGGCGACGGCATTGTGGTCAAGGGGCTCAACTTTAGCCTGGGCAACCAGGACAAGGTCGCCCTCGTAGGTGAGTACGACACACTCAAGACCGCATTTTTTCAGCTGATTGCCGAAGAAACCAAGGCTCCCGAGGGCGTACTCAAGTGGGGTAACACCATCAGCTACAACTACTTCCCCAAGAACAACGATGCCTACTTCCAGTCGGGCCTCTCGCTGGTGGATTGGCTGCGCCAGTATAGCAAGGAACAGGACGAGACATTCATCCGCGGGTTCCTGGGCCGCATGCTCTTTACCGGCGAAGAAGCGCTCAAGTGCTGCAATGTGCTCAGCGGTGGCGAAAAAGTGCGCTGTATGCTCAGCAAGATGATGCTTTCGAACGCGAACTGCCTGCTGCTCGATGAACCGACGGCACACCTCGACCTGGAAGCCATCACCGCCCTCAACAACGGCCTCACCGCATTCCAGGGCCCGATTATCTTCTGTACGCAGGACCACGAATTCGCCCAGACAGTTGCGAACCGCGTGCTGGAACTCACTCCCGACGGAGTCGTGGACCGTTCCATCACCTTCGACGAATGGCACGAATCCAAGACCAAAGCCAAAAAGAAGTAATTCAAAAAAGGTCCCTAGACGGGACCTTTTTTACGCCCTGAATCTCAAGGCGTTAGCTTTTATGGAAGCGCCATTTAGCGCGTCACTATCACGCGGTTATTGAACAGGAGACGCTTTCCGTCATCCACGCGCACAAGGTAATTACCGCGAGCAGGCACAATCTGCTTGAGCGGAAGCGTCACAGAACTGCTATACCTCTTGGAAGAAATCTCGCGGCCGTGCATGTCGAATACCGACACACGGACGTTGGCGCTCTCCAAGTGCAGTTCAAGGTTCCCTCCCACATACTTGACGCTCGCCGTGGGGTTTGCGAAAGTACCCTTGGGTTGCGCCTTGACAACCGTTGTCCCGCCAGAGTTCGACGATCCCATATTCCAGTCACTGGGGACACGAACCGCAATGCCTCGACCGGCCGTACTCATGTAAACCACGCCGTAGGTGTTCATGTCGCCCATTACGAACTCGCCGTTTGCAAGGCCGCCATATTCATGGCCGTCATCGTTCACACGGGCCCAGGTGGCGCCCTTGTCGTCGCTACCAAAAACACCCATCGTCTTGCCGACCAGGGCATAAACGTAAATGGCCGGGTAGCCACCCTTCGCCTTCGGAGCGCCAAAGCCCACCGCTTCGCAGTAACCGACGCCCTCGACCTTGCTCCAGGTCTTGCCGCCATCCGTCGAATGCAAAAGTGAACCGTCCTTCGGGTTGCCATTTTCGTCTTGCACCGCAACCGGGATCCACAAGTCGCCTTCAAAGCCAGGAATGGCGCGGAACTTCTTGAAGTTGCTTACGCCAGGAGCCGAAACCTCAGCAAAGGATTTACCCTTGTCCGTACTCTTGTAGAACTTGCCCGTGGTACGGTCGTAGGCATAGAACACATCCGCATTCTCGGGGTCGCCCACCACGAACGCACTTGCAGTAATGCCCGTGACCTCGTCCCAGTTGGAGCTTTCGTTACGATACACGGTAGTCGAGCCCTTGCCCGGCACCCAAAGCACCACAGAACCATCGGTAGAAATGGCAGCAGTGCCTTCGGCGAAATCCGCAGACAATTTTCCATAAGCCGAAACCGTCCAAGTGCGGCCGGAGTCGTTGGAAATCTGGATTGGGTCTATGGGAATGTTGCTATACTGGCCCTTGTACTCGCGCGTCGCCGTCACCTTCACCAAGGTTCCTTTCTTTGGGGCGTAGGCAAGGCCGGTGGTAGTCCCCAGCGAGGTCGAGACACCAGGAACTTCCGTCACATGGCGGCTGGCGGGGTACTTGGTAATGTCTTCATGGCGGAACCCGTCGTAGTCGCCGATCACCGAAATCATGGGACCGCCCGGAATGCTCACCACCTCGAAGGGCACCGTCTCTTCAACACCGTGGGCGTTAAAATGCCACACCTGGTTCATGGTCAGGGTCGGCTCCTCCCAGGAATTTTCAGCTTCCTTATACACATAATCGCTTAAATTGTCGGTGCGGAAAATGCCGTTACCCGAAGTCACAAAGACGCGTTCATGGTTATTGGGGTCCATGACAACGCTCCCCGCCCAGTGAATGGAGCCGTTGTGCATCCAGCCGATGCCGTTCGCATCCATCTGCTGCGTAGTCGGGTAAAAGCCGCCTTCCATCCAATAGTACTTGAAGCTCGCCACCCAGGTTTCGCCGCCGTCGGTCGTGTGGAAAATGTTGGAGCCCCACTGGTCGCTCCACTTGCCTTTCCCGTCGTCCGTATCCGCGTACCAGAACTGCGGACCGCGATAGCCCTCGGTAGTCACGACCATTTCCTTGCTGTCGTTCGGATTGATGGTAATACCGCCATAGGGGGCGATAAACTTGTAGGAGCTATCCGCGTTCTCGTAAGAAGTCTGGTCGAATTCGGAAACAGTCGTGTTGCCGTCGTCAATGTAGTCTTCGGGAGAAACGTCCTTCCAAGTGGCGGCAGCCACGTCGTACTGGAGCACCGCACCGCGGCCAAATCCATCCCAAATGGGGCCCCAGCCTTCGTCCCACGCCATGGCATGCGGCCCTGCACCGTCGGCAAACGTAATGGTCAAGGTGTTGCCGTCCTTCGAGACTACGGCGCGTTGCGGCATCAGGCGAACAATGCCGCCGCCCGCCGTCGTGCGCAAGGCATCGGGAATCGGAATCGCCTTCCAGGAGGCTCCGCCATCCGTCGAAGTGAATACGTTTTCAAAGGTCTTGTTTTTGGTCGTCCCTTCGCGGAGGAAACCGGCGTAAAGCACCTTGGAAGATCCCGGTGCAAAAGTCACAAAGCTAAAGCCCGAGCCGTTCCAAGTGGTGTCGCTCCCGGCAGCGGTCGTCCACGCATCCACATGGCTCCAGCTCGAACCGTTATCCGTCGATTTCCAGAGGCCCTTGTTCTTGGAGCCGTAGAACATGATGTCGGTATTATTCGGGTCAACGGCCAAGGCCTCGCCGTTACCGCGACCCATGCCGTTGCCGTGCATGCCAAAGCGGGTCACCACGCCGCCCTTTTCGCCAGTCGAGTCCCAAGTGTAAAGCACTTCCCACGACTTGCCGCGATCACCGGAACGCAAAAACGCCGATCGTCCGTTGTTCCAGTAGCTGGTGCCAGCCATCATGTAGACCTTGTCGCCGTCCTTCGGGTCAGCGGCAATGGCTTCAATGCCCAAGAGCCCGCGTTCCGTCACATCGACCCAATCCATCATCGAGACCCAGGACTTGGAGGTTTCTTCCCAACGGTAGGCGCCGCCTACGTCGGTACGCGCGTAAAAGAGGTTCTCGGCAGCAGGCGACGCAACGACCGCCGATACAAAACCGCCGCCACCCATGCACACGTTGCTCCAGGAGAATTCGGACTCTGCCGCCGCCGCAAACGCGGTTCCGCAAAGCCCCATGCCCAAAGAGGTCAAAATCAAAACTTTAAGGATTTTTGTAACCATAAACACCCACTTTTAAAAGGACCCACAAGGGTCCATCAGCTCTTTAAAGGTATATCCTGGAAAGCGAAAAATCTCAAAAAGTCCCTTTTTCAAAGGAATTTGCGATGAAAAAATCTCAACGCAAGAGCCGCAATTCGAGGCGAATAGTCCCGAAAAAAAACGCCCCCGCCATGGCGGGAGCATTTTAAATTCAAGCATGGGGCGTTAGAGACTACCTCCTTTTGCCCTTCTTGCCTTTCTTCTTTTTACCGTTGGCCGGAGCCTTGTCTTCATCGTCGTCCTTCGGCTCGTCCTTCTTGGCTTCAGGCTTCGGAGAAGAATTGCCACGGAGGTCCTTCATCTTGAAGGTGACGTTGATCTCGGCTGTCACAACCTTGGAGTAGACTCCACCCGGGTCCTTCACCTTGAAGGAGAATTCATCGAGGCCGGAGAATCCCTTGTTCGGGACGTACTCGAAGGAACCGTCGCGTTCGTTCAGATTAATCTTACCGTTGCGCGGCTTTTGGACCAGCTGGACGGACACCGGCTTTTCGCCATCCGGATCCGTAACGCCAGACATAAGACCGTCAGAGGCAGAGACCTTGAGCGGGTCGCCTTCCTGGGTCATGTAGGTCTGCGCCTTGGCCTCAGGAGGATCGTTCACCGGGAGCACCGTGAAGAGGGCGGACTTGCTGGCCTTGGCACCATCCGGGTCGGTGACCGTGAAGGTGATGCGTTCCGGCTTGCCGTTCCAGTTTTCGTGCGGCTGGGAAATAGTCACAGTCTTCTTGAACTTGTCATGGGTCACCTGCAGGTACTTGTTGCCGGTGAAGGTCCACTTGAGTTCGTCAAAGCGATGGTCCTTGTCGCGGGCAAACTGGTCAAGCTTGATCACGGCGAGAACACCCTGGTGGTCGTCTTCCTTGATGGTGTAGTCAGGAATATCGCGCATCACCGGAGCGGCATTCACGTGCTTCACCACAAACTTGGCAACAGCCTTGTCGGTACCACCGGCAGGGTCGCTAGCGGTGAACACGAGGGTTTCTTCGCCAAACCAATCGGCCTTCTTCGGCTTGATTACGGCTTCGCGGCCGCCCGAAATCATGACTTCGAGGTTCTTGGCACCCGTGACCTTCCAGCGGATTTCATGCGGCTTGTGGTCGGGGTCGGTCACATACTGGTCGAGCTTGATCGGCTTGAAGGACTTGCCTTCGAGCGTTTCCTGGCCCGGAATTTCCTTCACGACCGGCGGGTCGTTCACAGGCTTCACCGTGAACTTCACGTTCACGCTGGCCTTTTCGCCGGCCGGGTCGAACACGTTCACAGCCACCGTTTCGGTACCGTTCCAGTACTTGTTCGGCACTTCGGCAGTCAGCACGCCCTTCTCGTCGATATTGAAGATGATTTCGTGCTTGACGGTCGGACCCTTCGCTGCGGCACCCTTGCCCTTCTTGCCCTTTCCGGCAGAAGCGGAACCCGGGGTGGCATCGTCGAGAGTCCACTTGAGTTCTTCAAGCTTGTTGTCCGGATCGCTCACGAACTTGCTGAAGTCGACAGGAGCGAACGTCTTCTTTTCTTCGATGACGAACGGCTGGACCGGCTTGAGGGTCGGAGGATCGTTCACCGGAATCACCTCGAAGGTAGCCTTTGTAGAAGCGCTTGCACCAGCCGGATCCTTCACCGTGAAGGTCAAGGTTTCCTTGCCGTTCCAGTTCGGGTTCGGAGTCAGCACCATAGCGCGGGATCCCTTCACATCGACCTTGAGGTCCTTGTTGCCGGAAACACTCCACTTGAGTTCATTCGGCTTGTTATCCGGATCTTCGGCAACTTTGGAGAGATCGATCGGAGCAAACTTCTCTTTTTCCTTGATCTTCTGGCCAGCAATGTTCTTCACGGTCGGAGGATCGTTCACCGGAGTCACTTCGTAGACCACCTGGACGGAAGCCTTCGCACCTTCCGGGTCAACCACGTCGAGCTTGATCTTTTCAGATCCGTTCCAGAACTTGTCCGGAGTAGAAACGATCAGCTGGTTCTTGTTGTTGACGGAGGCCTTCAGGAAGCGGGTCGGACCCACGCTGAACTTGAGGGCGCCAATCGGATGGTCAGGATCGGAAACAAACTGGGCCAGGTCAAGCGGCTTGAAAGATTCCTTTTCCTGGATATTCTGGATAGGAATCTGCTTGATTTCCGGAGCGTCGTTCACTGATTCCACGAGGAAGTTCACCGTCTTGGAAGCAGAAGCGCCTTCCGGATCCTTCACCGTGAACGTCACGTTACGTTCGCCATGCCAGTACTTGTTAGCAATCTTGATATGGGCAATGTTCTTGCTGTCGATTTCGACCTGGAAGTCGTCAGCCGGAACCGGAGCCGGGGCTTCCTCGGCAGCAGGTTCTTCCTTAGCGCCCTTCTTACCCTTCTTGGCGGGCTTCTTGGGCGGAGCCTTCTTCTTCGGAGCCGGAGCAGCACCGCCAACCTTGGCGATCTTCACTTCCCAGCTGAGCTGTTCGTTCTTGTGGTCCGGGTCGCTCACATACTTGTTCAGGTCGATATCCTTGAACTGACCCTTTTCCTTGATCTTCTGGCCAGGAATATCCTTCAGCACCGGAGCGTCGTTCACGGAGGTGATTTCGAAGGTCACCATCTGAGAGGTCGCAGCGCCATCCGGGTCCTTGACTTCGAGGACCATGGTTTCAGGAGCGCACCAGAAGTGCGGATTCGGAGCGGACACCGTGAGGATGCGGCTCGGAGAAATTTCAGCCTTGAGCTTCTTGTTGCCGGAAACGGTCCACTTGAGTTCGCTCGGCTTGTTATCCGGGTCCTTCACGTATTCGTCAAGCTTGATCTGCTTGAAGGATTCCTTTTCCTTGATCTTCTGGTCAGGAATCTTCTTCGCGAGAACAGGAGGATCGTTCACGCGGGTCACCTCGAAGGTCATCCTGTGGTTGGCAGAAGCACCTTCCGGGTCGGTGACCGTGAAGGTCAGCGTTTCCTTGCCGGACCACTGGTCATTCGGCACGGAGACAATCACAGTGTTATCCTTGCGGATATCGGCCTTGAGCTGCTTGTTGCCGGAAATGCTCCACTTGAGGCTGGAAGCCGGATGGTCCGGATCTTCAGCGAGGCTAGCGAGATCGATAGTCTTGAAGCGGCCGCCTTCGCGGACGGTTTCACCCTGCGGAGCCCTTTCGGAAATCTTCGGCGGGTCGTTGATAGAACGGACTTCGAAGCGGGCGGTCTTGGAAACCTTGGCGCCTTCCGGGTCAGTCACGGTGAACGTGATGTTCGCGGCACCGTTCCAGAACTTGTTCGGGATAGCGATGGTAGCCACCTGATTCTTGTCGACCGTCACCTTGAGAGTTTCACCGGTAGGAGCCTTTCCGGCAGCTCCCTTCTTGCCCTTCTTGGCAGGAGCGGCAGCGCTGATCGGCTTCACGTCGAAGCTCCACGCGAGTTCAGAAATCTTGTGGTCCGGGTCCTTCACGAGGTCGGCGAGTTTGATCTGCTGGAACTGCTTCTTCTCGTCAATAGACTGGTCCTTGAGTTCCTTCACGAAGACCGGGGCGTCGTTCACGGATTCGACGGTGAACTTCACGCTCTTGCTGTCAGCAGCACCTTCCGGGTCGGTCACGGTGAATTTCACCGTTTCGGAACCGTGCCAGTTCGGGTTCGGCGGAGTGACCGTCACGTTGTGGCTCGCGTCCATGGCAACCTTGAGTTCCTTGGCACCTTCGATCTTCCACTTGAGCTTATTCTTCGGATGGTCAAGATCTTCGACGAAGTTATCAAGAGCAATGGACTTGAAGCTTCCCTTTTCCTTGATAGTCTGGTCGGCGATGTCCTTCATGACCGGCGGGTCGTTGATGGACTTCACGGTGAAGGATGCGGTAGCCTTGGCAGAAGCGCCTTCCGGGTCGGTCACGGTGAACGTGAGTTTCTCGGTGCCATTCCACATCGGGTTCGGCGTAGAGACCTTAGTCTTGCCGTCCTTGCCAATGGAGACCTTCAATTCCTTGTTGCCGGAAACTTCAATCTTGAGCTTTTCAAACGGATGATCCGGATCCTTCACGATTTCGGCGAGGTTGAAGTCCTTGAACGAAGCCTTTTCGGCGACGACCTGGTCTTCGATCTTACCGATTGTCGGAGCGTCGTTCACGGACTGCACCGTGAATGTCGCCGTGCAGCTGGCCTTGCCGCCATCCGGGTCAACGACGTTGAACGTAATCTGTTCGGAACCGTTCCAGAACTTGTCCGGAATCACGATGCGAGCCATGCGCTTGTCGTCAACCTTCACGGAGAGCTTCGGAGCGTAACCCTTCGGAGAGCCCTTGCCCGGCTTCACGTCGAAGCTCCAGGTGAGCTGTTCCGGCTTGTGGTCCGGATCCGTCACGATATCGGCGAGGTTGATGATCGCAAATTCACGCTTTTCCTGGATGGACTGATCCTTGATCGGCTTGGTGAAAGTCGGAGGATCGTTGATGGATTCGACCGTGAAGGTCACGCTACGATGAGCGGCAGCGCCTTCCGGGTCGGTCACGGTGAACTTCACCGTTTCAGAACCGTGCCAGAACTTGGTCGGCGGCGTAACCGTCACGACGCGCTTTGCATCCATGGCGATCTTCAAATCCTTCTGACCACTGAACGTCCACTTGAGCTGGTTCTTGTCGTGGTCGAGGTCAGACACGTAATCATCGAGGGCGATCGTCTTGAATTCACCCTTTTCCTTGATGGTCTGGTTAGCAATTTCCTTCAGTACCGGCGGGTCGTTGATGGACTTCACCGTAAACACGGCATCGGACTTGGCGGAAGCGCCTTCCGGGTCGGTCACCGTGAAGGTGAGCTTTTCGGAACCGTTCCACATCGGGCCCGGAGTCGAAATCTTCGCGACACCGTCCTTGCCGATTTCAACCTTGAGGTTCTTGTTGCCAGTGACCGTCCACTTCAAATCCTTGAAGGCATGGTCAGCATCAGCGGCAAGTTCAGCAAGATTGATCGGAGCGAACTGAGCCTTTTCTTCGATCATCTGGTCCGGAATCTTCTTGAGAGTCGGCACGTCGTTCACGGACTGCACCGTGAAGAGAGCCTTCGAAGTAGCCTTGGCACCTTCCGGGTCGGTCACGGTGAACGTGATTTCGTCGGCACCGTTCCAGAACTTGTTCGGAATGTTGATCTTGGCGACATGTTGGGCGTCGATTTCGACAGTGAGGCCGGCTTCCTTGCCCTTGGTGGACTTCACGTCAACCGCGAACTGGAGGTCAGAGAGCTTGTTGTCGAGGTCGCGAACCATTTCGCCGAGCTTGATCGGCTGGAACTGGCCCTTTTCCTTGATAGTCTGCGGCTGAACCTGCTTGGTAAATTCAGGAACGTCGTTCACGGATTCGACCGTGTAGGCGACGGAGCGTTCATCGGTAGCGCCTTCCGGGTCGGTCACCTTGATGGTGAGCGTTTCGGAACCGTTCCACTGCGGGCTCGGCGGAGTGACCTTCATGACACGGTTGCCATCGACGGCCACCTTGAGTTCACGCTGGCCGGTGATGGTCCACTTGAGCTTGTCCTTGGCGTGGTCGAGGTCTTCGACGTACTTGTCAAGTTCGACATCCTTGAACAGGCCCTTTTCCTTGATGGTCTGTTCCGGGATATCCTTCATGATCGGAGGATCGTTGATAGACTTAACAGCGAGCTTGAAGGAAGAAGAAGCCTTGCCACCTTCCGGGTCGGTCGCAACGATGGTGATCGTTTCGGCACCGTTCCAGAGTTCGCTCGGAGTCTTGAAAGAAACTTCGCGGGTCTTATTATTAATGTTGACCTTGACATCCTTGTTGCCGGAAACTTCAAACTTGAGCTTGGAGAGATCGTGGTCGGCATCGCTCACGTATTCGTCGAGAACGATGGAAGAGAACTCGGACTTTTCTTCGACAGTCTGGTCCGGAATCTTCTTGAACACCGGAATATCGTTGATGGACTTCACGGTGAAGGTCACCTTCTGCTTGATGGAAGCGCCTTCCGGGTCGGTGCAGGTAAAGGTCACGTCGGCAGAGCCGTTCCAGTGCGGGTCAGGAATTTCGATGGAAGCGGTGCGGGTTTCGTCGATGTTCACATTGAGCGTGCCCCATTCCGGTTCCTTGCCCTGGTGCTTCACATCAGCTTCCCAGGAGAGTTCGGAATTCTTGTGGTCGGCATCCTTCACGTATTCGTCGAGCTTGATCTTCGCGAAGGTCTTCTTCTCGTCGATCGTCTGTCCCTGGAGGGGCTTCGTGAATTCAGGCTTGTCGTTCACGGAGTTCACCGTGAAGCTGTTCTCGGATTCGGCGCAGGCGCCAGCCGGGTCGCAAACCTTGAACTTGATGGATTCGGAACCGTTCCAGAGTTTGTTAGGAATAACGATAGTTGCGGTCTTGCCGTTGATGTTGACCTTCAGGTCCTTGTTGCCGGAAACAGTCCACTTGAGCTGTTCGAACTTGTGGTCCGGGTCCTTGACGAGAGCGCTGAGATCGATGGGCTTGAATTCCTGCTTTTCGTCGATCGTCTGGTCCTGGACGTCCTTGACGAACTCAGGAGGATCGTTGATGGACTTCACGGTAAAGGTCGCCTTCGTGCTGACGGCCGCACCTGCTGGATCGGTTGCGGTAAAGGTGAGAGTTTCAGAACCGTTCCAGTATTCGTTCGGAATCTTGATGTTTGCAGAGCCGTACTTGTCGATGTCGACCTTCAGGTCCTTGTTGCCGGAAACGGTCCACTTGAGCGTAGACACGTCGTTATCAACGTCGGCAACGAAGTCGGACAGGCTAATTTGTTCAAATTCGTTCTTTTCTTCGATGACCTGGTCGGGGATCTTCTGGATAATCGGAGAGTCGTTGACCGAGTTCACCGTGAAGGTGGCCGTCTTCTTGTCGCTCGCGTATTCGCCATCGGTCGCGATAAACGTGATCTTGGCGGCACCGAACCAGTTCTCGTCGGGGATGATGATGGTCGCTACGCGCTTCGGGTCGATTTCCACATTGAGGTCACCGTCAGCTTGGACCTTGCCCACCGGTTGGATGTCAAATTCCCAAAGAATTTGGTCCTTCGGGTGGTCCGGGTCGTTCACGAAATCGTCGAGCTTGATCTTTTGGAACTGCTTTCCTTCGTCAATGGTCTGGTCCGGAATTGCGGACACGACCGGCGGGTTGTTCACGGATTCGACCGTGAAGGTCACCGTTTCGGAACCGACAGCGCCCTTCGAGTCAGTGGCGGCAAAAGTAATGCTTTCTTCGCCATTCCAGTACTGGCTGGGCACAGTCAGGGTGGCCACGCGATCATTCGAGATACTTACCTTCAGGCTCTTGTTGCCCGAGACGGACCACTTGAGTTTGTCCGGCTTGTCCATGTCGTCAGAAACATAGCTGTCTAATTTGATCGGGGCGAATTTTCCGCCCTCCTGAATAGATTCACCCGGAATACCATTTACCATCGGGGCGTTATTCTCTGTAGCCGCGGCCGCATTCTGGTCTTGCGCAATTACAGCAGTCGCAAGCAAACCGGCAGAAGCCACAAGTGCAGTCAGGGTCCATTTCATTCGTTTCATTTATGATCTCCCATAAATACCATCGACAAGGAATTCATCATTTCGCACTCAATGCAAAAAACAATAAACACACTTGCAATTTTTATGTGTGATAACAGTCACCAAATATAGCCCTTTTTTTACACGATTTAAACAAAAATCTTGTTTTTTTGCAGAAAAACGGCAATTTTGAAAATTAAAAATTGGTCAAAAAACGTAAGTCGTTGACATTCAACGACTTACGAAATCCCAATTCTGTAAACACAAAACTCCCCTCCTCCACCCGACAGTTCCACTGGGAGACCTACGGCACTCCATTGTAAATTTTTTGTAAAAACCGTAGTTTTTTGAGGAGGGCGTCCCCGCGGGGGGGCGTTTTGGAGTGACAGCGCCCCCCGAAAGAGTTATTTTTGACAAAAACAACAACAAAACAGGTAAAACAATGAAATTCGTATTCCTTTGCGACGCCAATTACCTCAAGGGCGACCTCGTCAACTTCGTGAACAATTTCCCCACCAACCACGAACTGGTGACCATGACCAGCGACGATCTGCTGCAGTCCAAGTCCATTTTCGAGGGCACTTTCGCCATTTTGGCCGAACGCTCCACCTGGCAAAAGAACTTCAGCCTGTTCCGCTACTTTGGCCTGCTCCCGCTTTTGGAAGTGCTCCCGCTCGGCATCGTGAGCCGCAGCCGCAAGAGCGAACCGCTCAAGGGCAGAAGCCAGAACAGGAACCAGGAAATCTACTTCAACCCGAGCGCCAGCGCCGAGGAACTCTACCTCCAAATCGACAAGTTCGTCGCCGCTCCCCCCGCAGGATTCTCTTACCCCAGGGGCAACGCCAAGGCTTAAGCCTTTATGCAGCGCAGGGTTCTGGACTACCTGTACAATCAGGGTGGGCTGACGATCTTCGCCTTCCCCGGCGAAGATGCCGACTACGAAGCCCTGGAACAATTCGCACTGGTGCAAAACGCCGGTGCGCGTTTTGTTCTGTTCGACCTGACCGCCAAACGGGACGGCAACACGGGCATCACGGTCAACACGCTCTTTGAAAGGGACCTGACCGAGGACGACATCAAGCAACTCGAGGCGCTGCAGGGACAGGGCTGGAGCTTTGGCGGCTATTCGCCGGTAAACAAGAGCGAGGACGCCTTCCGCAAGTTTTACCATAACCTGGAGCTTCTCAAAAAAAAGGCGCCCCACATGGTGGCGCTTTTGCCTGGCGACGAACCCGGCGCCTGCCACGAATACATATTCCACATAGCCAAGGCCGTAGTGATTGGCGGTAGCGCGATCGAGGCCGCGGCCGCCTACGTGGAGGACTCCCCCGCCCTGCAAAAGGCAGCGCTCCTGTGGCTCCTCAAGGGGATGCCGAACAAAAAGGTGTACCCCAGAACATACAAGGCGATCAAGCGCAGTTTCTCGAAATCCAAGGAATTCCGCGACCTGGACTGGAAAAAATCCCCCGAAAAATTCAACGAGGCTCTCGCGCTGTTGAGCAAGGCCGAAATTTTGCGCAAAAACCCGCTCGACGGGCTCCCCAAAATTTTTGTCAAGCTGTTCTTCCTCTTTTTTATTGTCATCGTGCTGCTCCCGTTCGTGTACCCCACCAAAATCGACATGGACGTCTCGAACATGCGCGACCGTTTTGCCGAGCGAGACAAGCTCTCGGTGGCGCCCTCCTTTGAATACACATTCGACGGCAAGGAGACGGTGCAGCGCATCGCCCGTTACGCCATCGGGCGTTTCAACGCGGTCATCACAAACGACAAAATGCTCAAACGCTACATCCAAGAGACCATGGCCGAAAACGGCTACGCCTACAAGGCATGGGAAAAGAACAACCTCATCTACCCGCCCGAAGGCACCGTCATCAAGTTCTCAAGGCCCGACAACCTGAGCAAGGCCGCCGCCGACTCCATTGGCGCCGCCTGGAAATACTGGACCACCATCGTCTCTGACAGCGTCGCCTATATTACCGAATTCTACCACGAATTTGCCTCCGAGAACCAACGCCAGCACAACGGCATTGACCTCGCGAGCCGCCAGGGCGCCCGCATACTCGCCCCGTTCGCCGCTAAGGCATGGACCAGCAAGGACGAACGCGGCGGCATCATCATAGGGCTCGTGCGCGAAAAGGACGTGGTCATCTTTATGCACTGCGACCAGCTGCTATACCTGGATGGGCAAGAAGTCATGCCCGGCGACCCCATCGCGACCGTCGGCACGACTGGCCACACCACAGGGCCTCACGCGCACATCGTCACAGGTCTCATCAGCAAAAACGGCAACAAGCGGATCGGCAACGTTAAGTACAAAGTAATTGACCCCATAAAGTGGTTCTACATGTTCAAGCCGAGCTCCCCGTGACGGGCGTCACGGTGGTTCCGCAGAACAATAGTGACAACCGTCACAAATTCCACGAAATTAAACTGTTTTTTTTCTTTTGTTTCTCAAAAGTTACATCAAACCAGTGCCAAAACACCCTCAAATAAATAACTTTGAGTGCGGGATGTGAGAGTATTTATGGAGATAAAAAACAAAATGAAAATTAGCCTTATTGCTACACTTTCCATCGCAACCGCACTTTTGGCCGGCTGCTCTGGCATCAAGACCCCGACAGCAGAACTCGCCAGCCACGACTCTGACCGCAACATCCCCGCCATCGACAACATGATCGTCGAGATGAAGCAGGCCTACATCGAAAAGTGCTACTTGCCTGTAGCCAAGCGCATTCCTCCCGAAAACGCCTGCCAGACGGAACTGTTCCAGACGCTCGAACGTCGCTACAACATGAACTACAACCAGAATCATGTTGCCATGGCGTCCAACGACCTCTTCTTCAAGGACATCGATACCGAAATCCGCAAGATGATGCGCACCGACCCCGAAGTCCGCGAAGCCCTCCGCAACGGAGCCTTCAGGAACAGCGAAGAAATGGTCAGCTACTACAAAGAAAAGTACAAGTTCGATACCCAGCTCGAACAGTTCTAATCCTCAACAGAACTTTTTTGAGAGAAAAGCGTGACTCCGAAAGGGGCCACGTTTTCTTTATTCCTGATTTATTTACGAGTTATTTCCCCAAGTACTTGCTGAATACTTGGAGGAGTTCGGGGTACCACTTGCCGCCGTTTTTGTCGTAGGCTTCAAAGCCGCCCACGCCCACAAAGCCCCAATACTGCCAGGACATGTGATACTTTTCGGCTTCGGCGATGATGGCGTCCGTCCACTCGGCACGCAGGGCATCGGAGACCCCGTTACCGCCGCACGAGGAACCGTGCTGACCCGAAACTCCAAACTCGCCCATGTTCATGGGCACGTAACCGCCGTTGATGTCGGGGAAATGGACCGCCGTGGAGTCCACGTATTCCCTAAAGTGCGCCTTGACCGATGACTTGTCCCAGCTACCGAGCGAATTGCTGCAGTCGTAGCCGTGGCCTTGGTGCGTCACCGTGTAGGGCTCGTAATAGTGGCCGCTCACAATGATGTTGCCGTCTTCGGGCAGTTCCAGGTTCTTGATCTGGGCAAACTTAGAATAGCCATTGGATTCAAACATGATGGTCTTGCCGGGGGCGTTTTCGCGCATCACCTTGTAGGAGGCGAGCATAAAGTCATTGAGCTGCGCAATGTCCATGTCGCGCGGTTCGTTAAAGATTTCGTATACAAGGAGGCTGTCGGGGAACGAGTTGAACTCTTTGGCGATTTGAGACCACATGGCCACCATGCGGGCCTTCTCTTTTTTATAGTTGTCCGGGTTCTTTTTGTAATTGCCCGCAGCACTCAGCATCTCGGAATAATGATGGATGTTGATAATGACGGCAAGCCCTTGCGCAATGGCGAGCGACACGTCGGCCTTGACTCCCGCGAGGCGGCCTGCATCAAGTGTATAGGGTTCACTCCTCATGGCGTCGGCATTCCAGCGCACAGGGATGCGCACCGAATTAAAACCCGCATCCTTCACAATCTTAAAATAGCCGTCCTCGATGCAGTTGTTCCAACCGCAATCCGCCGAGGCGCCGTTGCCGCTCGATTCCCAGGCGTTACCCAGGTTGATGCCGCGGCCAAGGCGTTCATTCATCTTACGGCCCTTGGAGTAATCCACCGGTTTTTTTTCGATCGGCTTCCAAACATTGGAAACGCAAATGTAGTACTTGGAATCCAGGAATTCGACCGAACTATACTTGTCGGCGGAGCATTCGCCCTTGGCTTCGGCGACCACCTTGTTGGCGAGTTCCGATGCCGTGGCAAGGCGCCAGTAGCCCTTTTTGCAAATGTAGGTGTCATTTGCCGCGTCAGTCTTCATCACATTTTCTTTATCGTCTGTACACTCGCCGAACTCCTTGCTTTTTTCAAGGCTCAAAAGGACTGCCTGCGAAACAACGAGCCATTCCCCGCCCAAGCACCTGAAATACTTTTCGTAATTAATGCTTAATTTATTTGTATTCTGGAGCATTGTGCCGCTCGTAGACTCGTCGCACGCCCCAATGCCATAGACGTTTGCCCAAAAGTTCATGACTGTCGGTCCAAACACCTCCACAGCATCGACTTTGTTACGGTCGGCAATGTTGAAGGCAATGTAATCAACGGAACTGCCGTAGGCCTCGTCGGCCAAAATGGCACGCAGGCTGTCGTCATCCCACTTGCCGTTGTCGGCCAAGTCGGCTGCCATCGACGCCATGTACATCTTGAATTCCTCCTCGGAACGTTCTCCCAAAAGGATGGTCGTCACTGTAAGCAGATTGACTGCCGAGGCGCCCGAGCCATAAAGGGAGGCGTTTTCGAAGAGCGTCGTATCGGGCAAAAGGTTAAACGCGGCGCGGATCTCCTTTTCGGCAGTGCGCTTGGCGTCCATGAAGGTCATGCCTTCTCCAATCAGCTTTTTGACGCGATCGTATTCCAGTTCGGTGAGCACATTCACGTTGAGGTTCTTGCGGTCATTCACTTCCGAAAGGGCACGCAGGGTCACCGTCATCGTCGAATCGAGCCGTTGATAATTATAGAACGCGCCGCTCGCCGTGACTGATGCATACGCCGAATGAAACGGGCCCGCCAGCGTAAAGCTACCCGTATTCGAAGAAATGGAAGCTTTTAAAGAGTTCTCGGACAGCGAAAATGTTTCAGGATTGAGTTCCACCACCAAAACGCTACCACCCGCAAGGAACGGTCCCACCTCGGCAACGCCCGAAAGCGAAAGGGCTACCGAATCCACCGATATGTTCTCCTGATGGACGATTTCCTCGCCGGGGGCGTTACCGCCAGGGACCCCTTCGTTTGCAGCGACAACGGAGTTTTCTTCGGAAGAGGAATCGTCAGAACAGGCCAACAGCCCAAAGGATGCCACCAGGGAAATCAATGTGTATCGAAAAAAACGCATAACCAATCCTTGTTATACCCTAAAACTACTCCATTGAACGGACTATACTCAACAGAAAGCGCCAAAAAACGTTTACGAGAGAAAACAAAATGCTATATTTGGCACCGCAAAGCCCCGCCTGGGCAAAAACCCCTCCCGAGGCCGCGCGGCAAAAATATTCAACAAAACGAGAAAGCTATGGGAAAATCACTCTATCAGAAGATTTTTGAAAGCCACACGGTAGCAAAGCTCCCGAGCGGCCAGTGCCAGCTCTTTATCGGGCTCCACCTCTGCCACGAAGTCACGAGCCCGCAGGCTTTTGCGCAGCTCCGCGAAGAAGGCCAGAAGGTGCTGTTCCCGGAACGCACTTTCGCCACGGTCGACCACATTATCCCGACCACGTTCCCGGAACGCAACCGCCCGCTCAAGGACGGCATTTCCGAAGAGATGTTCTCCCATATCGAAAACAACACCAAGAACAACGGCATCAAGTTCTTTGGCCCCGCTACCGCCGAACAGGGCGTTATCCACATCGTGGGCCCGGAAGAAGGCGTGACCCAGCCGGGCATGACTGTTGCCTGCGGTGACTCCCACACGGCAACGCACGGTGCCTTCGGTGCAATCGCATTCGGTATCGGCACGAGCCAGGTGGCAGACGTTCTCGCTACCCAGACGCTCGCCATGAGCCCGCTCAAGACTCGCCGCATCAAGTTCACCGGCAAGCTGAAGCCGGGTGTGACCGCCAAGGACGTGGCCCTCGCCTACATCGCAAAGCTCGGCGTGAACGGTGGCGTTGGCTACGCTTACGAATTTGCAGGTCCGGTCATCGAAGAAATGGGCATGGAAGGCCGTATGACGGTCTGCAACATGGCTATCGAAGGCGGCGCCCGCGTCGGTTACTGCAACCCCGACGAAAAGACTTTTGAATACCTCAAGGGCCGTCCGTACGCCCCGAAGGCCGACAAGTGGGACGAAGCCGTCGCTTACTGGAAGTCTGTGGCTACCGACGCCGACGCCCAGTTTGACGACGAAGTTGAAATCAATTGCGACAACCTCGAACCGATGGTGACCTGGGGCATTACGCCTGCCCAGGCCATTCCGCTGAACGGCAACATGCCGAAGATCAGCGAATTCGAAGGCAGCGAAAAGAAGGTCATCTCCGAAGCCTACGAATACATGGGCTGGGAAGAAGGTTCCAAGATGATTGGCCGCCCGATCGACATCGCCTTCGTGGGTAGCTGCACCAACGGCCGCTTGAGCGACTTGCAGGCCGCCGCCGAAATCATCAAGGGCCACAAGGTCGCCCCGACCGTCAAGATGTGGGTCGTTCCTGGTTCCATGAAGATCAAGGTGGAAGCCGAAGCTCTCGGTCTCGACAAGATCTTTAAGGAAGCCGGTGCCGAATGGCGCGAAGCAGGCTGCTCGCTCTGCCTCGCCATGAACCCGGACAAGCTCAAGGGTCGCCAGGTGAGCGCAAGCTCCAGCAACCGTAACTTCAAGGGCCGTCAGGGCAGCCCCACGGGCCGCACCATCCTCATGAGCCCCGCCATGGTGGCCGCCGCCGCCATCGAAGGCAAGGTCACCGACGTCCGCAAGTACATCAAGTAACGCAAGGAGATTTAAAAAATGAATTCTATCGACATTGTTAAAGGTTCCGGCGTTCCTGTACGCGGCAACGACATCGACACTGACCGTATCATCCCGGCACGCTTCCTCAAGTGCGTCACGTTCGAAGGCCTCGGCGACAACGCCTTTGCCGACGATATCGCTGGCCTCGCCGCACAGGGCAAGGTTCACCCGTTCCGCGATCCGGCCTACAAGAACGGTTCCATTCTCGTTTCGAACCAGAACTTCGGTTGCGGTTCCAGCCGTGAACACGCTCCGCAGGCTCTCAAGCGCTGGGGCATCCGCGCCATCATCGCCGAAAGCTACTCCGAAATCTTCTTCGGTAACTGCGTGGCCATTGGCGTGCCTTGCTACAAGGTGAGCCACGAAGTGGCCGACAAGATTCTCGCTTGGATCGAAGCACACCCGAGCGAAGAACTCGTGACGAGCACCGAAAGCCGCACGCTCAAGATGGGTGACGAAACCATCGAGCTCACGCTTGCTGACGGCCCCCGCGGTCAGTTCCTCGACGGCTCCTGGCACGCACGCTCCGCCCTCATGGCCAACGCCGACAAGGTGCAGGAACTTGCAAGCAAGCTGCCGTACATGAACTTTCTGAAGTAGGAATGAGGCGTGAGGTCGGCACTTCGTGCCTTTGAGGTATGAGGTGTCATCCTGAGCTAAACGAAACTTAGAACTTTAGTTCTCTAGTTGAGTTATGCCCTTTGGGTAGAAGCAACGCAAGTTGCGTAGTCGAAGGATCTAGTCACATTTCAAAAACGTCCAGGTTAAAAGCCTGGGCGTTTATATTATTTTATAAGTATGCGTTTATACATAATTTTACTACTCGGCATATCATGTCTGTTTGTCGGATGTTACTATCCTCCGCTTAACGAACTTCCACTATATGGTTACCCCGAAAAAACTATGGAAGAAATCAAAGCCGATTCCATCTACCAAAAAGATCTCGCCTGGGCCCAAGAAGTAGACTCCGCGCAAGAAAAAGCAAAAGAACTTATTGCAGAAGGCTTTTCGGCAGGCTATGGATTTTGCATGCCATATTTCAACCGAGCTTGGCTTCTAGACTCACTCAACCCACATATCTACATGGGATACGCCGAGCGCGTAATGCATAAACAAGATACAAAAAAAGCCATTGAGTATTATTCCAAATATCGAGAACTCTATCAAAAGAACCCCTCTCCCCGACCACGTAGTAAATACGCACCAAATTATGCCGACAGGGCAAACGATAATCCAGCAAATCATCAAAGCCTGATTTACGGAAAACTACTTTCATTAAAGAAGGACGACGGAAGGCATTGGGAAATGACTTGGCCTGGTGTGGCTATATCCGATGAAAATTACGACTTACGTCATGATTTTCTCCAAGAATCAAATATAATCCCCGAAAACGAAAGATATATACTCATCTTAAAATTATTCAATGACAAAAAAAGAAAATTTTATACTGCAGGAAGACTCAAAATCATCGAATTCTTTGATAAAGAAACTCAACAATGGGTTAAAGCGCCAGAAGATTCCGTTTATGAGTTTTCATATGTAGAACATCAAGGTATGTTCTTTAACGAAGAAATGAAAAGTCTTGTCACCTTAGGACAGACATCTACTCCGGATTCATCTGCACGGATTTTTCTACTGAAGCCCTATGCTAAATTTGACGGCGATTTAGTGCTAAACAGCTACTCAGAACATATTCCCTATAACTCGCTGCACAACACATCCCCTCACAATGTACATTTCAAGCCTTACCAAATAAAATCCCCCATTTCAATACCAGCCGAAATACCAGTCCGTTCAAGCATAATCCGAGCCCTTGATGAAGGAAAACTCGATTCTTTACGGACATACTTGAATGCCGCCTTAAGACTAGAAAAATATTATGGAGCCATGCCAATTTCTGACTACGAATTTTCCCTTCTCAATTTACTAGATAAAAACACCGTGTCAGACTCCACAGTCTACCACAAAATATATCAAGAATTAAATTCAACCATAACTCCTTGGATAAACCACACCCTACACATTCTTATCGCATACCGTTCTTATCCGTATGTTTTTTCTGACGAGTTCAATAAAAAAATCAATGCATTGCCAAAATCGTCTCTTCTAAAAGATTTTGCACAAAGACCTTTCTCAATGAGGGTCCTAGATTTCTAGTTTTAGGCCGGTGCCCTAGACGAGGGAGAGACACACCCCACCCCTTTTCAAAAACGTCCAAGTTCAAAGCCTGGGCGTTTTTTGTATTGTGAGCAAAAAAAATGGACAAAACCGCAGTTCTTTTATCTTAAATTTCTGATTTTTTCAGCGACAAAACGCTTGTGAACCTGCATAAATAAAGGTATATTAAGGTTGTAAGTCTTATAAAAGGATCTTTATATGAAGACTGTTTCGGGTAAAACATTTATTATTTCTTGTATCGTGCTGTTGTCCGCAATCTTTATCTCAGCATGCGGAGACGATAACAGTTCCAGCGTCCCAGATTCGTCACTAGAATCTTCTAGCAGCGTAGAAGACATTGAAAGCAGTTCCGATGCAATCTCCAGCGAAGAATCGACACAATCTAGCGCTACCGAACCCTATTCTAGCGCAAAAGAATCCTCCTCCAGTGCCGTTGAATCTTCCTCTAGTAACGGATCATCCTCATCAACAGCAACGCCATCTTCACCCAGTACCGAAAGCAGTTCCAGCGCAGTCGCAAGTGCTAAGGACTACTGTTCCACTAATTTTCGATACAAGTATAACCATGACGACGCAAACAAGAAATTCACCATATTTGAAGATCACTCCTACGACGAATGCCAACATCTAAATGGCAACTATACATTTGCCCATATAGACGAAGTTCTGCAGCATAAACGGAGTTACATCTTTATCGGAGATACTCTAGTTATAATTCAGAACAAAGAAGGCGATCCCGATACTATGGCCACCGTTTTGGTGGGTGGTTCCACGAACAACCTCCTCGGAGACTGGGCCTTCACAACATGCGACTACGAAGCAGGTTCCATTTCTTGCAATAACAAACCCAAACCATACACAATCCATTATGTTTTTGAAGCAGATTCTCAGCTTGTATATACCACTCTAGCAGACGGGAGCTGTATCCCGCCCGAATCTTTAATGCCAAGCGAAGGAACCTTGGATAAAGACGAAAGCTACACCGATACCTACGCCATGCGATCCCTTTATGAATCCATTATAAACATCAAAAAAGGTGACACTAAAAACATAAGCATTTATCCTTACGATTTCTTCCTTCAATCGGGCGGAATTACCATTCCATCCGAAGTGGCTATTTCAAGTCAAAGCAAGTATGCCGTTACCTTCACTATCGGCGGTCAGGAATTTTCGGCCACCCTTGGTGAAAACACTCACCGTATCCAGTATTATTCCGATTCCCAGTCTGAAGTTGATTTGGACCTCGCCTCCGGCAGCAAAGTTTGCCATCTGCATTACTTTAGAGATGCTAAGCTCACCAGTGAAACATGCAAGGCCGAAAATGCGCCCAACTTTGAATTGGATACGCATGAAGAAACCGGTGTCGAATATGTTGACTCGTACAAAATTGAAAATATTGACGAATTTAAGGCTTGCCTAATTACGCTGGCACAATAATCGCCTTATAGCAGCTCTTTATGAGCAGATGCTTTTAGCGCGAGCCCTACCCTACACCATCTCGGCATTGAGCTTTGCGGCGAGTTCTTAAAATCAAGTCCCAAAATCCACACTCGTGCTCAAATATTGGCGAATTCCTCTTAGATTCTATCAAAAGCGCCGATATATTAGCAGTTTTCTTCCTAGACTTCAAATTGTTTTTTGGAATTTTCGCAGCCACGTTTCAATTTACAATAAAAAAGTTATATTTTATTGAAATTATATAATATATTTATTATATTATCTAAGAATATTATAATAAATAGGTTATTTTATGAACGAAAGGTTGATTTTGCTCAGGGCTCTTGCCCATAAGACGGGAAACCTCGCCCAGCTTCGCGACGCCCAACCTCCCAAGCAAGGGTGGATTTCCGCCGTTCGTCGGGCTCTCGGAATGACCGCAAAACAACTTGCGGAACGCGTCGGGCTTTCTCAGCCGCGCATCGCCAAGATGGAACTCAACGAAAGCAACCTCAAGATTTCGACCATGAAAAAAATCGCGGAAGGCCTTGACTGCGATTTCGTTTACGGTTTTATCCCCAAGAGCAGCCTGCAGGAGACGATTAAACGACAGGCCCACAAAAAAGCCGAAGCAATCCTATCGAGCGTCAACACGAACATGGCATTGGAAAATCAACTTGCCGATGATCCGCATATCCTGACGGACATGGCCGATGAGATGATAGCCAAGAACATAAGGCGCATTTGGGATAAGTAAAAATTTTCCCCATTCGTCATTTTGTCATTTTATGACATGCCCATAATTTATATTTTGGGTATGGCCGATATATTTACATCAGACGACAATTCTACGCCCCTTACGCCAGAAGAACGCGAAGGGTTAAAGCCCAAGTGGATAACACTTAGGCGCGAACTCAACGAGTTCGAAACGCGCAATATTTTGGATGCTGAAATGTGGCTCGCAACTCACAAGCAACGAGATGTTCTAAACGATACATTCCTTATGAAATTGCACAAAAGGATGTTCGGTCAAGTGTGGAAATGGGCCGGTGAATACCGAACGACGGAAAGAAACATTGGGGTCGCGCCATACCAAATTCCCGTCAAATTGAAGACGTTGTTCGATGATGTGAAATTCTGGATGGAGAACCATACATTCCCCAACTTGGAAATAGCCGTCCGGCTTCACCACAGGCTTGTTTTAATCCACCCGTTCCCTAACGGCAATGGTAGAATTTCGCGACTGATGGCGGACCTGCTTATGCAGCAACTTGGCGAGCCGCGGCTCTACTGGGGTGATACCAGCTTGAACGACATTACGGATTTACGGAAGAAGTATATTGACGCGCTTCATGCTGCCGATTCTGGGGATTATACAGAACTGATTAAGTTCGTGACAACATAAAAGCTGCTTGCGAGCCCGCATAACTAAAGAAATATTCAAAAGTAGGTCTTATAGTCGCTCTTTACGAGCAATGAACTTTAGCACGCAACCCCACCCTACACCAACTCGGCCTTGAGTTTTGCGGCGAATTCTAAAAAAACTACATTTCAACCCATGCTCTCCTCACCCATCGACAACATTCTCGTAGAAAAGGCGAAGCGCCAAATGCACTTGCGCAACGGCGAGAATATCGTCAAGACGTACAGGATTTCGCTGGGCAAGAATCCCGTGGGTGCGAAGGTCAAGTCCGGCGACAACAAGACACCCGAAGGCGACTACACCATCGAAAGACACAATCCCAAGAGCATTTTCCATTTATCGCTAAAGATTTCGTACCCGAACGCAGAGCAAATCAAGGCCGCAAAAGAAGGCAACTACGAGCCCGGCGGCGACATCATGATTCACGGCTATCCGAACAGATTTCCTGCATTCCTCTTTAAATTCTGGCACAAGTGGAAAGACTGGACCGCCGGCTGCATCGCCGTCACGAACGACGAAATCGAAGAAATATACGACGCCGTCAAAGATGGCACGCCGATAACCATCAAGCCCTAGCCTTTATACTTCGACTTATACCCGTGATTTTCCTGGGGGCGCAAGTCGTTGGGGTACATCACGTCGGTGTAGATGTCTTCTTGCAGCTTTTTCACGAGCTTGTACACTTCAGCGTAATTGGCAATGCTGTCGATGGAAATGCCCGCATTAGTCGACCTTCCTCGCCCGTTCAGCGTCGCCGGGTTCGCCTGGGCCGAGGTCGTGATGATATCGCCCACGCCAAACCACTGGTCAAAAATACCGCGATGCAAGTCCACATGCGAAAGTTCCGCAAAAGGTTTTGACTTGTATGTCCTTGCAAAGATACCGCCAGAAGCGTAGATACCCTTATCCGTGACGATGTAAGCCGTATTACGGTACCGCCTAAACGAGAGCAGAGCCCCGCCCAAGTAAAGCCATACCGGCATCAGGTGAAGTGCCATGAAGGGGACAATAAAGAAGGCTGCCTCGTTCGACTTGTCCGAAGAAAAGGCCGCCCCGATAAAGAACATGTCAAAAAGTCCCCATACAAGCGCGAACGGGAGCAGCGGATTGAAGATGCATTCAAAAATGAAGCACCTCTTGTCGGGCTTGCCGGCATAGAGAATCTTTTCATCCTTCCCTATCAAAAGCGTCAGTTCGTTGTCCATAAATTCCGTCCTCGCTTTGGGAGCCTGCAATTTACCCCAGACGCTTGTTGACTTCGTCCCAGTTGATGATGCTCCACAGCGCCTTTAGGTAGTCCGGACGGCGGTTGCGGTAGTCGATGTAGTAGGCATGTTCCCACACGTCGAAGGTGAGGAGCGGCTTGAGGCCCTTGGTAAGCGGGTTCTGGGCGTTGCCTTCCTGCGTGATGACGAGCTTGCCGCTTGCATCGGCAGAGAGCCAGACCCAACCGGAACCGAAGAGGCCGGCACCCTTTGCCTGGAATTCTTCCTGGAACTTCTCGAAGGAGCCGAAGTCCCGGGCGATGGCTTCCGCAATCTTGCCCGAGGGGGCGTTGCCGGCCTTCGGGGCGGCAAACTGCAGGAAGTACATGCAGTGGTTCAGGAACTGGCCCGCGTTGTTGAAAACGCCGCCTTCGGCAGTCCTCACGATGTCTTCGAGGGACTTGCCTTCGAAGGCGCTGCCCGGAAGGGCCGCATTCAAATTATTGAGGTAAGTCTGCAGGTGCTTACCGTAGTGGAATTCGATAGTTTCGGCGCTGAGGGCCGGGACCAGGTCCGCCGCCGCATACGGGAGGGCGGGCATTTCAAACTTTCCGTTTGCTTGCTGAATCATATTTTCCTCTTCTTTGGTGGTTAAATGCTACTCTCTATAAATTCCTTTCTAAACGTGCCGTTGCCGAGCAAAATGTCGATGGGCAACTTCTTGAATTCATATTCGTAGGGCGGCTGCTTCCAGGCGAAATCGTTCGGGTACTCGTTGAAGATGTACTGCAACAGTTTCACCGCCATATCGAAACTGCGGAACTTGTCGCGGTCGAGCACGTGAATCTGCGCACCGCCGCAAATCTGGCCCGCACCCTTGTGGAACGTGGGCTGGAAGTAGTTCTCGCGGAAGTACACGCCGGGCAATTTCAATCCGTTCATGTACTTGCAGAGCTTGACTGCATCGATGAACGGCGCACCGAAAATCTCGAAGGGGCGGGTAGTGCCGCGGCCTTCGCTCACGTTGGTGGCCTCGAACAGGCACATGCCGGGGTAAACGATAGCAGTATCGAGGGTGGGCATGTTGGGGCTGGGCAGAATCCACGGAAGTCCGGTCTGGTCGTACCACATCTTTTTGTCGTAACCTTCCATTTCGAGTACGTAGAGTTCGCACTTGGGAAAACATTCTTCTTTGAACTGCACCGCAAGTTCACCAATAGTCTTCGCATGGCGCGTGCGGATGCTGTGAAGTCCCACAAAACTAGTGTAGTTCAGGTCCAGCACCGGGCCTTCTTCGTCGATACAGTTGATGGGGTTCGGGCGGTCCACCACCACAACCGGAATGCCGAGCTTTTCGCAGGCCTTCATCACCAGGTAGAGAGTCCAAATAAACGTATAGTAGCGAGCCCCCACGTCTTGCAGGTCCACAAGCATAACGTCCACGTGGCTGAGCATCTCAGGGGTCGGTTCGCGGTGTTCGCCGTAAAGGCTATAGACAGGGATGCCGAGTTCGGGGTCGGTGTAACCTTCCCATTCGATCATGTTGTCTTGGGTGTGCCCCTTAATGCCATGCTGGGGGCCAAAAAGGGCCGAAAGCTTAAAGAGTTTGCCGTCGTATTCCTTGAGCAAATCAAGGGTGTAATGGAGGTCGGCACAAACGGATGCCGGGTGAAGGACCGCACCGAGGCGCTTACCCTTAAGGGCTGCCGGGAAGGATTTTTCAAAATGCGAAAGAGCTAAAGTTACCATGGACTGAAAAATAAATTAAAATCGGGGAAAATGATTGGATCTTGTCACTTTTGTGACATTTCAATTTTATATTTTTACGGCATAAAAATCAACAATAGGATTAATTATGGCTTATCTGAATAAAGTGATGCTCATTGGTAATATTGGCAAGGACCCCGAAATCCGCATGAGCCCCAATGGTGGACGCAAGCGTGTATCCTTCTCCCTTGCCACCAGCCGTCGCTACCGCGACAACAACGGCGAACAAAAGGAACAGACCGACTGGCACAACATTGTGGGTTGGGGCAAAATCGCCGATATCGTCGAGCAGCTCGGTATTCGCAAAGGCATGAGCCTCTATGTCGAAGGCACCCTCACCAACCGCAGCTGGACCGACCAAGCTAGCGGCCAAAAACGCTACACCACCGAAGTGAACATGGACACATTCCAGCTCCTCACTCCCCGTGGCCAGGGCGGCGCTCCGGGTGCAGGCAACTACAACCAGGGCAGCAGCTACAGCCAGTCCAACAACTTCAGTCAGCCCCAAGGCGGCGCCCCCAGCTATGACGCCCCGATGCCCGAAGGCGACGACGACCTCCCGTTCTAGCCTATGACTTACGGCATTGCTGAAATTGCTTTGATGTTCGTCCTCCCGCTCGGGATCACCTTCATCACCATTCTACAGACGGCCGCTGCCGAGTACCGAAACGAAAAGATCCTTGGCGCATTCTTCTCCCTCATCGTCGTGGTGATGGACTGCATGTTCTACTTCGCGAGGAACTCCTTCATTAGCTACAATTCCGACGGCGGACTCCTGTTGGCGTTTGCCAGCATGTTCTTCTTTGGACTGCTCTACGTGGTCCGTAGCGAAGATATTGCCGGCAAAATCGCAAACGGCATGTTCTCGGCGTTCATGCTCGCGGCTTTCCTCGGCATTTGCTACTGGGAACGTCCGACGCTCCTCGTGGTGTCGGATTACTCCCCCGCCGAACTCGCCGCACAAAACGCCAAGTACCAGGATTACATCTCCTCGTTCCAGAATGGCAACGGGGGTCAGTGGAAAGAAACGCCCCAAAAGGCAGCCAGGACCGGCACTGTCGTGAACACGCCCAATGCAGGCGCTTCCTCCGGCGCACCTGTCCAGCTTTCCGACGCCGCCAAGGGCCGTTTTGGCCGCTATGTGAACGAGACAAGCAAAGTCGTTGACCGCATGAACTCAATCATGGAAGCCATTGACAACTTCGAGCCGATTCAGCCCAACATCACTGACGCGGAACGCGAACAGCGTGGCAGCCAGGCGCTCGCCATCAACAACAACGCCATTGCCATCAGCAAAAAAGCGCTCGGCCTGTTCCACCCGCACGAGTCCAGTGAAGTCCACACCGAACTTATCCAGGCAAGCGAGAGCCTGCGCCTAGCCGCCTACTCGCTGTACACCTACTCCCTCCAGGAGAACCCCGAGGAGCAGATGACGCAGTACAAGCAGGCTCGCAGCCAGATTGCCCAAACCAAGATTTATCTGGAACGATTCCGTAACGGCGTCCAGAACATCCTTTCAAACAATCAACCTCAACAAGAATAAAACTAAAGGTTACACCAATGATTCGTAATGTAGCGATCATGGGCGCCACGGGCGCCGTAGGACAAGAAATTCTCTCCATCCTCGAAGAGCGCAATTTCCCGCTGCAGAGCCTGAAGCTCCTCGCTTCGGAACGCAGTGCGGGCAAGGAATTCAAGTTCAAGGGCGAAACCCTCAAGTGCGAAGTCCTGAACAAGGATTCCTTCAAGGGTATCGACCTGGTGCTCAGCTCCGCCGGTGCCGCGATTTCCCAGGAATTCGCCCCCATCGCCGTCGAGAACGGCGCCGTGGTCGTCGACAACACGAGTTTCTTCCGCATGGACCCGAAGGTCCCGCTGGTCGTGCCCGAAGTGAACCCCGAAGACATCGAGCTCTACAAGGCCGAAAAGGGCGGCAAGGGCATCATCGCCAACCCGAACTGCACGACCATCATGATGGTCGTCGTACTGAACCCGATCAACAAGATTTCCAAGATCAAGAAGATCCACATTTCTTCTTACCAGAGTGCCAGCGGCGCTGGTGCCGTCGCCATGGAAGAACTCAAGCAGCAGTACAAGGACATCATCGAGACGGGCACCACCACCCACATCGCGAAGTTCCCGTTCCAGCTCGCGTACAACGTGATTCCGCAGATCGACAAGATGACGGAAAACGACTACACGAAGGAAGAAATGAAGATGTTCAACGAAACGCGCAAGATCATGCACTCCGACGTGCGTACGAGCGCTACCTGCGTGCGCGTGAGCTCGCTGCGTTCCCACTCCGAATCCGTGTGGTTCGAAACGGAACGTCCGGTTTCCGTCGAAGAAATCCGCAACGCTTTGAAGAACGCCCCGGGCGTGACCCTCAAGGACGACCCGCAGAACTACGTCTACCCCATGCCGCTCGAAAGCGCCGGCAAGGACAACGTGTTCGTCGGCCGAATCCGCAAGGACCTCGCCGACGAGAACAGCAACACGCTGTGGCTCACCGGCGACCAAATCCGCAAGGGCGCTGCCCTCAACGCCGTGCAGATTGGCGAATACCTCGTCAAGGGTGTGTAACTTTCGTTAACAATGAAAAGTCGCGCGGATGCGCGACTTTCGCTTTAGCGAAGAACATTCAAAAAGCCGCTCCAGAAGGAGCGGCTTTTTTCACCCAAACACCATTCGCTCAATTAAATTAGAAACCCATATTCGACTTTATTTCGTACCATATTTTTCGCAGAAGCCACGCGTCATCTTCAGTCACTGTTGCAGAAGACCCCGCATTCATCACCATGCTCCGAGCTATGCCTGAGTAACTCGAATTTGCGGTATTCGCACTCGCCATCGGCGACGAGAAATTGGCATCGGGGAAATCCCAACTTTCGTAGAAATCCGGAAGACCCCAGTTATGTCCCGATTCATGTACCACAATATGCGGCAAGCTGGATCCCAAGGTACTAATGAGGTAACTGTCGTTTATCCAAAGTCCCTCGCCCGTTCCCGAGGCAAAGCCCCAATTCGTTGCCGTATAGCTTGTCGATGCGGCGACAGGCTGAATAAACTGATCAAAATGCGTATCATTTGTCTTGGAGTAATTCGGGCAGGAATTGTAATTCGAAATTTCTCCGTAAAATTTCTTGGAACGGGAACAAGCATCGGGACACATCGGCTGCTTAAGAACCGCATTATCAGTTATGTTGTAATCATAGCCATTCTGCGGATCATCAATGGAATAATTGGCATAGACAATCTCATCGGATTGTTTGTCCTTCACGATACTTTCGTCAAGTACCGCCCAACCAGTCACATTCACCGGAATGGAATCATAAGGCCAGCCCTCAAATCCGACAAGATGTTTTGCCCACAGATTTATCTCATCATTCAACATCTGCACAATCTGCTGCCTGCGAACCAAAGTCAATTCCTGAGGACTTTGCCAGCGCACGCAGAAATTGAGATAACCTCCATTTTCGACAATCTGATAAAAAGTCCAGTTGCGGGCCGATTCAATACGGTAGTCGTCATAAGTTCCGTCGGAACCCTTAGCGATTCCGTTTTGCGAAAGTCGATAATCCCATTCCCAGTTCACAAACTTGTAACGGTCGGGATTACTTGTTGCAAGGCTTGCCATAGTAATTGTCGTTACTACGGAAGTCGAGGAGCTACTCGATGCCGCCGATGTAGCCGAGCTACTTGAGGATGTCGAGGAAACGGAACTGCTTGAAAGGCCCAGCCCAGAAGAAGAACTACTGCCAGAAACAATCACATTCAATGAAATTGTAACCAACGCAATTTTATTACCACTGCGGAATGCCTGCCTGATTGTATAGATCTTATCGGCCTCAAGCTTACCTGGATATTGACCGACATTCGCTGTCATTGCAGACATGTTTACTTCAGAATAAACATAGGCTTCACTGCCATATTCAACAACCTTTCCCGACTGATTAAACCAATGACCAGGATTATTTGCTGTCGACACAGAATCAAAGGTTCCATCGGGATTTACAGCATAATACGTTACAGAAGAAAGAGCAGACTCAGAAATTCCTAACGCACCGGCAATGTTACTCGGATTTAAGTCAACTGTTACAAAACTGTAATTTAACCCATCAGCCTCAAGAGTTGCAGATAAATTAAATTTCGTTGTATCGACAGAGGCGTTCAAGTCTAGTTGAACAGACAAAACATCATCCTTGATCCCTTTGAGCGATACATTGTTGGCAGAGATTTCCCAAGTTCTTGTGGCATCGTACACCATCCATGGAGATTCCGCCTTATACTCCCCCGCTGCAACGACCGCTGAAGACGAAAATTTTTCACCGGAGCTCCCCAACATCGAGACTTTTACGGAATACCCACTCGATGCATCCGTCGGGATTTTTCCCATAACATTCTTATGAGTCAACACAACATCGGCAATTTTGCCTTCATCGTTATATACGGGAACAGAGCCTTGAACAGAGGAGCCATTATAACTAAACGTCAAGGAATCGGCGACAGCCAGGACTTTACGCAGAGAACGTTTTTCAGAAACAATCGAAGCGCTTCCGTTTGAAGAGAAATTCACCCTATAAGTCATTTCAAGGTTATTTGCCTTCACCTTGACAAGGTAAACACCCTTCGGAGTTTTTTCATCAAATAGCGCAATATCATGTTCGCCAGCAGACATCTGCCGTACCGGTGCGTTAAACACAGTCTTACCAAGGACATTGTATGCGGCTATACGAACGGAAGCACTTTCGTTCAACGAAAACAGGAGGTTTCCAGATTCAAAACGGGCAGTATTCAAAGCAACGGGGGCAGAAACAATTGTTGTTCCCTCCGTCGAAATCTGGTAATACCCATTTGCATCGGTCACAGCTGTTTTTCCAGAAGACTTAAGCGCCACCGAGACTCCGGACATTGCATCTCCCTGCGGCAACTTAACATAGCCATAAATGTCAGCAAAAGCATTTGCGGAAAGTAGCCCCAATAAGAGGGTCGTCACTACGCCCTTTTTCCCAAACATACCACACTCCATTTTTAGAAACCAACACCAAAATGATTTCTAAAATAAAGATATTATTCGAAAAGAAAAAATGCAATAAAAAAAAACACGGAACCAGTATGATTCCGTGTAAAAGGCGTTTAAGGTTCCGCTTTATTTCCCCAGCTGGTCGGGGTTCAGACACTTGAGTTCGTCCACAACGAACAGGCCGTCCTTGCGGATGAGCTTGTCGTCGAACCAGATTTCGCCGCCGCCGTATTCCGGGCGCATGATGAGCACCAAGTCCCAGTGGATGGCGCTCGCGTTGCCGTTGGGGGCGTCCTCGTAGCAGCGGCCCGGCGTAAAGTGGATACTCCCCTTGATTTTTTCGTCAAAAAGAATGTCGCACATGGGAGCGTCCACATATGGGTTGAAGCCGATAGCGAACTCGCCCACGTAGCGTGCGCCCTCGTCGGTATTGAACAAAGCTTCAAGCGCCTTCGGGTCGCCGGTTTCGCAACTAGCATCCACAATCTTGCCGTCCTTGAAGGTCAGGCGTAAGTTGCTGAAGAACTTGCCCTCATAAAGCGTCGGGGTGTTGTAATGGATGACGCCGTTCACGCTATTACGCACCGGGGCGGTATAGACTTCGCCGTCGGGGATGTTCATGTTGCCGCAGCACGGCACCGCGGGGATGCCCTTGATGCTAAAGGTAAGGTCGGTATCGGCAGCCACCAAGCGCACCTTGTCGGTCCTGTTCATCAAATCCACCAGGTGGCTCGCCGCCTTGTTCATCTTGGGGTAATCGGCAAGGCATGCCTTGAAGTAGAAGTCCTCGAACGCCTCGGTGCTCATCTTCGCGCCCTGCGCCATGGAGGGGTTCGGCCAGCGGAGTACGCACCAGCGCGTTTCGTTCACGCGGTAGTTGAGCACGTCCTCATTGAGCGTGCGGAACAAAAACATCTTTTCGTCATCGATGTCGCAGTTTTCCATAGCGTTATCGGCACCGCGGATAGCGATATAGGCCTGCATCTGCTTCATTTCGTCGAGGTCGAGCTTCGCGCGGAGTTCCAGCGCCTGCTTTGTGGCGGACTTTATCCATTCGCGGCGTACGCGACTGTTCGAATTGCGTACAAAAGCGTTCCCGCCCGCTTTCACCACCGCCTTTACGAGCTCCGTGGAGATTTCGTCGGGAGTGTCGGTCGTCTCGATCAAAATATTCTCGCCCGCCTTCAAGGCGATGGCGTTGTTAATCAAATTTTCTGCAAGTTGCGTAACACGGATGTCTTTCATTTTAGCCTTCTTTAATTTTGTTCAAAGCAATAATAACATTTTAAAAGCGCCATGGCAAAAAATTCGCCATGACGCAGGAATTTTCTCGACAAAGGATATTATTCAGCCCACAGAATCATTCCGTGAACGTGAAGGGGATCGTCACCACGGTATTGCCCGACTTCACCTTGTTGAATCTCCAGCGGCTCACGGCATGCTTCACGGCCTCGTCAAATTCCGCATAATCCGTCGTTGAAGAGACTATGGCGATGCTCACAATCTCGCCGCCTGGGGCAATGCTAAACCGGAGCGTTACCTTCCCCTGGAATCCGCGTTTCTTTTTGAGGAACATGTTGTACACATGCCGCAGCCCAGGAGTCCGATTGCGAACCACCTTCATGATGTCGGCCGCGGAACGTCCCGCGCTTGCCGACCCCACGTCGATATCCCTTTCGGATGGAGCTTTCATGCGGCCCTTCAACGCCTTGCTCGTTCCCGGAGCGCCCGGCCCTCTCAAGTCATCAAAGAAACCGCCAATGCCCCCGCTTCCGCCGGCAGCGTAACCTTCGTTAAAGCCACCCTCCACCTTCCCGCGCAGCTCGCCAATCTTGGTTTTGCCCGTGGTCTGCAAACCGCTGGTGTTCTTGAGCACCTTCTCGATATCCTTGGCGAACGTCTGCTTGACGAGGTCATAGGTCATCGCGCTTGCATTGTGCGTTTGGGCGGTCAGCATCTTGAGCACGCTCTTGTTCAATTCGGCATGTTTTTTGCCCTGGCCCTTTTGCTTTCCGCCGCCACCCGCCTTTTTGCTGGGGTACGGATCCACGATTTTCTTCTTCTCCTTTTCGACTTTTTTCTCCTTTCGTTCAATGACGTTCAACGTAGCCTTCATTTCGTCGTTTGACGAATGTTCAAAAATGACATCGTCTATCACGACCTCGTATGCCGCAGCCCAAAAGCAGAGCATTAGCGCCACAAGCAAGGCTACGCCCGCAATGGCACCCATCTTCTTGTCGGAATCCGGCAAAAGCGAGGCGATAAACGCGTCCATGTTTTTTTGTGTCTGTTTCATGATTTTATCCTCCATCCCGCAAGGGACTGTTTATGGTTTAGTTTGTATGTATTTTGTTTTTGGGTAATAGGGGAACAACAGTTCCATAGAGGAACTTTTCGACGCATGCTAGAATACAGCGAAGAACGAGGCTTACGCGGCAAGCCTACAACAAGTTTTTTACATGTCTAAAGGAATCAACCGAGACGTCGTGGCATTAGACGCTCAGCAATGTACACCAAACAGATTTTTTCATAATTCACTCCTTGGTTAAGTCATAGAGCGGAATTATCTCCCATCGGTTTTAAAATATAAAGAAGATTCCGTTTGGATTCATGCGCATCGGTAAACAAAAATTCATCATCCGCTATGTAAATTTTACGTACAAAATAACTTATTGACCAAAGCCTTGTATTTATTGGGTTCGCGTTCAAAAAATCCCCCGTTTTTAAACTACCTGACTTTACAAAAAATCATTCCAAATTAGAAGTATCCTCCTCTTGCGGGCCCAGGGCGCCTTTAACGGAGCCTTTTTGACAAAGCCCATAACCAAACACTCAAAAGCTTATTTATATTTTCGGCATTATGAAGCTTTTACAGACCCCTCCCGACTTAAACAAGATCGCGCGCCCGAACTGGATTGAAATCAATCTTGACGCCCTATGCAACAACATCAAATTCATTAGAAGCCAAATTCCCTCGACCACCAAGATCCTGCTCCCGGTAAAGGCGGACTCCTACGGTCACGGAAGCCTCGCTTGCTCCTTTGCCGCCCGCGCAGGCGGTGCCGACTACCTGGGCGTCGCCCACATCAGCGAGGGCATGCTGCTGCGGCAGTACGGCATGGACCTGCCCATCCTGGTGCTCGGCCCCTGCACCCCCGCCGACTTCGCCTACTTCGTGGAGTTCCAGCTCACGGCAGCCATTACCGACCTTCGCACCGCCGTGGCGTTCGACCAGTTCCTCGGCGAAACGGGAACCACCTGCAAGGCGCACTTAAAAATTGACTCCGGCATGAACCGTTACGGCTTCGACGCCGAGGACTTCAACAACATCCGCGCGGCATTGAGTTTAAAGAACCTGCATTTCGAGGGCATGTTCACGCACCTCGCCACTGCCGACATGCCCGGGAACCCCAAGACTGAGATCCAGATACAGCGCTTTAGCCGCCTGGTCGACGTACTCAAGGCAGAAGGCCTCCGTCCACCCATATGCCACTGCAGCAGCTCAGCAGGGACGCTCACGCACCCCGAGAGCCACTTCGACATGGTGCGTCCGGGCCTTGCTCTTTACGGCTACAACTGCATGGGCGCAGCGCCCTCCCCGTGGCCCATCAAGCCCGTCATGAAGATCAAGTCCACCATCCGCCACATCCACGATGTAAAGCCCGGCGAGACCGTGAGCTACGGCGGTTACTGGATGGCGCAGCAGACCACGCGCATCGCGACCATCGCCATCGGTTACGGCGACGGTTACCTGCGCGGCGAATACAACAAGGGTTTCGTGATGATCCGTAACCAGATTTGCCCGATTCTCGGGCGCGTCTGCATGGACGCGACGATGGTCGACGTGAGCCATATTCCCGACGTGCAAGTCGGCGAGACAGTCGACGTCGTGAACGGCGAGCTTGACTTCCGCATTTCAATGGAATCGGTCGCCGACGACCACCATACCATCCCGTACGAACTCACAAGCCGCGTAGCTCGCCGCCTGTACCGCAAGTATTTCTGGAAGAATCGTCTGGTGCGATGGGATTACCTCAAGCAGGAATTCGGCGTGCAGGACTACCGCGAATACCCCTTAAGGTAAAAGACCGCACGCTCTGTACGTGAGGTTTCAAGACCTGCGTTTTTTCGCGTGCTCTCGCCTTCGTCACTGATTAATATCAGTGACTTCGGCTCACACAGACCGCACGCTCTGTTCGTGAGGTTTCAAGACCTGCGTTTTTTCGCGTGCTCTCGCCTTCGTCACTGATTAATATCAGTGACTTCGGCTCACACAGACCGCACGCTCTGTACGTGAGGTTTCAAGACCTCCGCTTATTCGCGTGCTCTCGCCTTCGTCACTGATTAATATCAGTGACTTCGGCTCACACAGACCGCACGCTCTGTACGTGAGGTTTCAAGACCTCCGCTTATTCGCGATACAAGTCGTGATCTAAAATGTACTGGAAAACCGTCGGTTCCAGGCCTTCGGGGCATTGCGTGCGGTTGTAGGGCAGCACCTTGCGGATTTCGGTACTGGAATACTTCCCCACAAAACCCTGTTCCTTGCCCAGCCAATGCAGCGGCGCATAGCCGTTCGCCTTATGTTGTTCCAAATCGGGCTTGGGGTAGCCCTTGCGCGCAAACACAATCAGTTCAATGTCGCGCAACAACAAATGTCCGTTATAGTTTGTTCCAAAAAAAGTCATGGGGTCGCGCCAATGCGGGATCCCCTCATACGAATCAGCGCCGGTCAAAAGCAAAAAATGGATGTCGGGGAATTTTTCCTTGAGCCCCATGAGGAACACGTAAGAGCCGCGATACTCGCCCTGTTCGATTTCCAAATCCGAGAGCACCATGCGCTTGTCTCCCGAAAACGCAAGCTCGAGCATGGCAAAGCGGTCCTCGGGGCTTGCATTCAAAGTCTTGTCCCAGCGGTCGGGGCTGGGCATAAACCACACTTCTTCGCACAGTCCGCAGTCCAGGCTCATCTTGGCGGCGGCCACGTGATCTTTATGCACCGGGTCAAAAGCGCCGCCCATAATCGCCACTTTCTTCATCGCAGGGGCCCCGACTAAAAGATCATAGCGGCAAAGCCCAGGTTAAGCTGGATGCGGCTTCCCGAAACATCCTTGTCGAGGAACGGATCGTAATGCTCCAGCACCCAGCGGTACGAGACATCGGCAAAGAGCATGGTCTTTGCAAAAATGTTGATGATGGAACCAAAGCCCACACCCCATTCGTTCCACGAGACGTCGCCCATATCGCTCAGGTCACGGGCACGGGAGTAGTTGCCCACCACGTAAAAGAGCCCAAGCAAGTGTAGCCCCACTTCCACGTCAAAATCGGAGTGTTCCACCTTGTAATCTTCCCCTTTCTCGGCGTCTTCTTCAAAGTCAAAAAAGCCGTAGCCCACGCGCAAAAATCCAAGCCCAGGATACCACAGGCCAACCATCGGTTCAATTTGGCGCAGGCCAAGCCCGCGTTCCGTGCCGACGCCCGTACCCGAGCCAAAGCCCAGCGCACCGCCCAAAAAGAACGGCGTCAAAAAGCTCATGGAGCCCGCAGCCGGATCCGCCGGGGCGGCCGCAGCAGAAGTAGCGTCCGCCGGGGCCTGCGCAAAGGAACTCCCCAGGCAAAAAGCCAGGGCAACCATCAGGACCTTTAAAATACTTAAGCGTTTCATATCACAAAACCAAAATGAGGGCGACGCCCAAACCCAAAAAGGCATTGAGCAGCGCATCTACCTTAGATAGCATATAGAATTTTTTGGGGATGTCGCCCACCCGCAAAACGCAAACTAGCAGCGAATCGGAGCAATAAAGCGTAAAAAACAGCTTTACCGCCACCACGGCGGTTATCCAGAACGCAAGCCCCGAGAGGTAAGTGAGCCCTATGAACACAATCGAAAGCCCCATCGAGAGCAGCAAATTCGAACGGCGGAGGTCCCCCTCGTTGGATTCGTTTTCGACGGCGAGCTTTTTAAACTCGTCCGTCTTTTCGCAGAGAGCCTCGTAACTCGTCACAAATTCAGACACATTGTAACCCATCAAGATGATGGATGCAATCAAGGTAATTTTAAGTGCAACATCCATGATTAACTTCTCGAATTCAAAATACGCAGGTAACTCGCGTAACGGGCGCGTGAAATCTTGCCCGACTCCACCGCCTCGCGCACGGCGCAACCGGGTTCCCTGAGGTGCAGGCAGTTGCTGTACTTACAGGTGAACAGGTCGCCCTCAAAAAAACCGGGGAAAATCTTGGCGAGAGTCTCCCCTTCCATGTCCATGAGGCCAATGCTCCTAATCCCGGGGGTGTCTATCACAATTCCGCCCTCGGGAAAATCTACCACCGGCAAATCGAACAGGCTCGAGGAGGTAGTCGTGTGGCGGCCCTTGCCGTCACGTTCACGCACAGCACCCGTCTCGAGTTCCGCCTCGGGCACCAGCGCGTTGATGAGCGTCGACTTGCCGACGCCGCTCTGGCCGCTGAACACCGAGGCCTTGCCGTTCAGTTCCCTGCGCAGTTCCTCGAGGCCAACTCCGCTCTTGACGCTCACCGGGATGACCTTGTCGGCGATGCTCATAAAGTCCCTGATGTCACTGGAAAGGTCGGTTTCCCCTCCCGGGAGGAGGTCCATCTTGGTGAGCACCAAAACAAAGGGAAGATCATTCAGGTTCGCCGCCAGCAAAAAGCGGTCCATAAAACCGTAATTGAACTCGGGCTGCGTCACGCTCGCCACAATGACCACCTGGTCAATGTTCGCCGCGAGGGTCTGCTGCTTATAAAAGCTGTCGCGGGGGCCGGGGCGTCTGAGGAGGGACTTGCGAGGGAGTACCCGCACCACGCAGTACTTTTGCGAGCCCACGCCGTCGCCCGAGTCGTCGTCACTGTTCACGAGGCCCAAAAGCACTCGGTCGCCCACCGCCGGGAACTCGCCCAACGTTTTAGAGGTCGTCGCGCGGTACATCGCCGTCACCACTTCCTCAGTGCAATCGCCTTGCTCAGACGTCGCCGAGAGCCTCACCTCGCAGGTACGGCGGTGAACCTCGAGCACCAGGCCCTCAACGCAGTTCTCTTCGCCAATGTTCTCGATAGGGTTCTTGACGCGCTTGATTTTCGCCTTGCGGCACTCACGGCTAAAACGCACCTTGGTCGGACGCTCGTCCACAACGCCCGATTCCAGCTCCCGCATCACATCGATGCGGCGAGTGCGGTGGTCACGGCGAGTCGGGCGCACGCTCCTAAGCGGAGCTTCGCCTTGCAATTCGTCGTCCAGCGAGTCGTCTAAACCGTCATTACGCATTCAACTGCAATTTAGAAACTTTCACAAAACAAAAAGGGAAGCGCCATCGCGGCCTTCCCTTTTAAGACTCTGCCAAACACGGGCTCAGTTTACTTGAGCTTGATAGCTTGCGCCTTGCCCGCATAACGCAGCACGTAAACGCCCGCGTTGAGGGACTCGGCGGCAATGTGCTCGCCGTAACCCACGCGCAAAATGTTGCCCTGCATGTCGGCCAGCACATACTTTACCGGGGCCGAGAAACGCACGCCAGCTTCGCGCGAGAATCCAAGCAAGTGCGGCTTGCCCGCAACACCCGCAATCCCGTCCAGGCCCGTAGTCCCGGAGCTCGACTCGGCGCTGGAGGGCTCCGTGCTGGAGCTGGAAGCCGGATCGCCGCACGGTTCCTGGGTACAAACCACCCGCGACTGGAAAACAAGGTTTCCGAGAATGGTTTCGCCCGGAACTCCGGACACAGTCAGGTACAAGTCCTTGGTACCTTTGAAGCTCATGTCGCCCGTACACTTCGCCATGGACCAGCCGTTATCTGCGGGAGAGGCGTTGGACAAGTCGCACGTCATGAACGCTGTCCCGTCCTTGGAGCCTTCGCGAAGCTGGATTTTGCCCGACGAGGCGCTTTTCACCTGGAGGAACACCTCGGACACGTCCTTGAGAGAATCCAGCACCGCGTTCTCGAAAATCGCATAGCCGCCTTCCTTGATGGCGAACTCGTCCTTGTCGGTAAGGCGCACCTTGATGCCGTTGTCAAAGCCGTTCGTAGGGATCGTGTCGCGGATGATGCGCAAGAAGTCGATGCGGTCAAGTTCCGCAAAATTCTGGTCGGGTTCCACCTCGATAAAATTGCCGCCGCGCTTGAGCGTCACGGGGATATACACAACCGATTTCTCGGGGAACGTGCCCCAGGCGCCCGTCACCGGGAGCTTCACCGTCTGCGTTTTCCCGTTGACCGTCACCTTGTGCGTCGCCTCAGCGTCGCCGCCGTTCGCATAGCGGTAGCGCAGCAGGTAGTCGCCCGCCTGCATGATGTTCATGGGGAGGCGGATCTTGGAGCCCTTTGTATTAATGTAACCCACGTACTCGCCATTGGAGGCGTCCTTCGTGTAATTGAACGTGATGTCGCCCGAAACAGCACGGGTCATAATGCCGTGTTCCGCTTCGGCGCTTAGGTAGCGGCCAAGGAAAGGCTGACCCATTTCGGGCCAGTTGTCGTCGGTGAACACCAGGTCACGAATGTGGATATGGTTGAACTTGTCGCCGTTCAAGTCGTAATAGTGGTGCACAAAGCGGATGCGGTTCAGGTCCTTAAACGCCTCTCCGCCACCCGGGCCCACATAACGGCTGTAGCGCTGCATCAAAATAGTGCCGCCACCGCTGTTGAGTTCCTTGCCACCGCGGTCCTTGTAGGTGCCGTTCACCTTGTCGGCACGGCCCATGGCGGTCTTGTAGGTGGTCTGCTCAATTTCGTCACCTTGTTTGCAACACACATCCCATGCGGTAAAGAGGAAGTACTGCCCGCCGTGCTCAATAAGGCTCGGGCCTTCGATTCCCGAACCACCGCGGGTCGCAATCTGGTAGTTGGTCTTGTCGTCAGACGCCTGCTTGCCGGTCTTGGGGTCCAGCTTGATCAGGCGAATGCCGCCCGCGTTCCAGGAACCGTACGTCATCCAGTACTGACCATCGGGCGTCACCACCACGTCGGCGTCAATGGCGTTGTAGTTGTTGCTGTTTGTAGTACGGGTGACTTCGCCCTGGTCGGTCCAGCCCTGTGCCGGATTGGAGAAGTCCAGGTTCGCATTCGTCGTGACGCCAATGGCGGACGTGCGCTTGCCGAATACGGAACCGCAATAGAACACACCGTACTGATTGTTGAAATGGAACAGGTCCGGAGCCCAGATACCGTCGGTCTTGCCACCCACAGCATCCTTGAGCCACTGGGGGCTGTCGTTAAAAATCCGGCCCTTGGCAGTCCACTTGACCATGTCGGGAGAAGTCCACATCGACAAATTGTTGTTCGTGGACATGAGAATGTAGCCGTTCTCGTCCCTGTACACCGTGGGGTCGTGCCCCGGCTGGAGGTTGTCCTTAGCGAACCAGTCGGCAGCAGGTGCTTGCGTACCGAGGGCGGACACGGCGACCGCGCCCCAAATCAAAGTCTTTTTTGAAAAATTCATACCCATAAATCCAATCCCTTTTTTTGAACCAACAATGGTTTATATAAACATAGGTTTTTGCGCAGCCAAAGTCAACGCCTATTTTACATTTTTTACAAAAAATTGTCTACATTTTAGGCATAATTCAATGTTTTTTAACATTTTTAATCATTTTCTTTCAAAAAAAAGTCCACATTTCAACAAAAAAAGCGTAGACTCGGTCCTATTCGCGTTCCGCCCCCGTTTCCAGTTCCTTCTCACTAACCGGACGGTTCTGGCGAATGGACTCCATCAAAAAGTGGATCGCCTTGAGGCGGCCGTTGCATTTTTCGATGCAGTTGTCGTAGAACCCCTTGGTCTTCCAGTCGCCCTCGGGAATGTGTTCTGAGGCGTACAAAAAATGCTCCACGCAAATCGAGAGCTGCTCCGCCTCCTTGCGCAGGTCTTCCAGGTTGCTTTTTGTGAAAAACGCCATATCCCAAATATAATAATGTTTGCCGCCCGTTTTTTTCTACATTCAAGGCATGGACATCGCAACGCTCTTCAAAATGATCCGCCCCGTGAACATAGTCATCGCCATGGCGACGCTCCTCATCGGCTACTTTTTGCTGGGGGAACTGCCCGGCAGCGAAACCGAGGCCCTGGGTTCAGCGCGCCTTGCGGCGGAGCTCCTCCTGTTCGCGTTCGCCATCGCCTTCGCGAACATCCAGAACGACATCCTCGACCTCGAAAGTGACCGGGCAAACCGTCCCGAACGTCCGCTCGTTTGCGGCAAAGCGACAGTCAAGGCGGCCAAGGTATGCAGCGCCATGTCCGCCATCCTCACCATCGGCTGCGGTGTCGCCGACGGTTTTTGGGCGTACAGCGCCATCCCAACCATTTTTGCGGTGGGACTCGCCCTGTTCCTGATTGCATACAACATAAAACTCAAGCACATTCCGCTGTTAAAGAACATGACCGTCGCCTTTTTGTGCGCGACACCACTCCTTTTGTGCCTCGTGTCGCCTGTAGGGCCAATCGAGAGCGACGGCGCCTCGCTGGAGCCCCTCACCAAATTCGCGTTCCTCTTCCCCGCCATGCTATTCGCGTTCCTGCTCACCACAGCACGCGAAATTTACAAGGACCTGGAAGACGAAACGGGCGACCTCAAGGCGGGCATCATGACCTTCCCACTCATCGCGGGCGCCACCACGGCACGCCGCTTTGCCGGCGCATTCTTGCTGTTCACCTGGATTAGCCTGCCCATGCCCGTGCTGCAAGGAACATACCCCGTGCTCTTTGTGATTTTGACGGGGGCGACAATGTCCCCCTGCTTTGCCTACATACTGGTGCAGGCGCACCGCCGCAACTACCGCAAGGCGCAAAGCGTGACCAAGCTCTCGATGTTCGTGGGGCTCGTCGCCCTCGTCGTCTCGACCGCGGTTTAATCAAAACAGAAAGGGCCTCCGGAATCCCGGAAGCCCTTGCTTTTAGTTTTCGGCGTGACGCCGCTCGACCTGCTCGCGATCCATGGTTTCCCGCAGGTACTCCCTAAAATCGCGGTCGATCTTGACGCCCTCGAACTCTTCGTAGTCGTCCATCAGGACGCCGAAGGCAGTCTGGTTGTCTATCCAGGCGCGGATGTCGAACTCGTTAAACGTGTACGCCTTGTCCCCGGCGGGGCGCGCCACATACTCGAGTTTCGACTTGTCCACCCATCCCTGGCCGCAGCTCCCCTTCACGAGGACTTCGGTCCCGGCGTCCCTGATGATGGACATCTCGTCGTTGAAGTCGGCAGTGCAGATTACCTGACCGCCTCCCCTCTCCGTCGTAAGATCGACTCCACCAGCCTTGGACTTGACCTTGTTCGCTGCGAATGCGGCAGCCACCGCCAAGGCGAGAACGGCAACCGCCATCGTTTTTACCTGGTTCATAACGCACCTCCTATTTGTCGTGTTTAACCCCTACGAACAAAATACGAAGTAGCGGTTCGCCAAAACCAGGGCTTTGGCGAAAGTCGCAATTTCAATTTGGAGTATTGTAAGCTAGAGCCGAGGGCAGCACCAGTTAGGCGTTGTCAAAGGTCCACTTGATGTGTCCGTCAAGGAACTCGTGGGCGTCAAAGACCAGGCCAAAATGGTCCTTAATCTTTTGCACGTCAAAGAGCATGGGCTCGTCGCCCCAGCCCAGGTCGGTTTCCACGATTTTAGACTTGGAGCCCGGGCAGAGCGCGATCATCTTCTCGGCGATTTCCTTCCAGCTGACCCAAACCGAGCCGAGACCCAGGTAGATTTCCTCGTTCTTGTCGCTCTCGAGCAGCTTGAGGTAGAGTTGCGCCTGCTGGCTCGCATGGATGAACTGCGTGCCGTCGTTCTTGACGATGTTGATGTTTTGTCCATCCTTGACGGCGCGCGCCATCTCAAAGAAGCGGCGATCCGGCTGGCTGCAGCCGTCGGGGAACGCGGGGTTACCAAAGGTGTAGCCCGGACGGATGATGTTGCGTGTCATGGTGACTTCGGGGAAGTTTTTGCCGTAGCCGTGGCGGAAGCCGAGAACAAAGGCCTCGCCAGCCGCCTTGGTCGCGCCGTACAGGTCCAAGGGCAAGTTACTGGTGACCTCGCGCATCACAGGGCGCATGCGGCCCATCGCCGCCGTGCTGCTGGTCTGAATGAACTTTTTGCAACCCGCCTTGGCCGCCATCTCGAGGAGCGTCACAGTCGCGCGGGTATCGTTCATAAGCATGGACGTCGGGGTCTCGCCCCAGCCAAGCGCAATGTGGATGCAAGCGTCGCAGCCCACGAGGCCGTCGGCCATCTTGTCAAAGTCAGTGAGGGACGCTTCGACAAAGCTCACCTTGGGCTGGGCCCTGAGCGAGGGGACCTTGTTGGGATGGCGGGTGGCGACAACCACCTCGTGCCCCTTTTCGAGCAAAGCCTTGACCACATAATGGCCAATAAACCCAGTACCCCCAGTGACGAATACGCGCATAAGCACCTCTTTGTTATGCTTGTAATATAACAAAAAAAGATTTCCAGATTGCCGATACATTTCGCCGAAATCGCACCGAATTTCACCGAAATCAATCACTCTTCCCACCAAAATCAGCCAATTTAGGCAAGAAATGCTAGATTATGAGCCGTAAGGTTTTTCAAGAGGTTTATATGTCTCGTTTACGCGTATTGGTCTTGATGGGTGGCCCGTCCACCGAGCACGATGTTTCTGTTGTCAGCGGTACCGGCGTGGTGCGCGCCATGAATCCGGAACGCTACAACATCCACCCCGTTTTGATTGACAAGGACGGCACCTGGCACTGGTCCGCCCGCGAACTTTCCCCGTACCAGAAGGACAACTTCTCGGTGAACTACTTCCGTAGCCTCGAAGGCACGGCCGCCTGCACCAAGAAGTCCCCTGCCCTCTCCGAACTCCCGGCTGCCGACATCGCGTTCTTGGCGCTGCACGGCAAGTGGGGCGAAGACGGCCACATCCAGGCCCTGCTCGAGAACTGGGGCATCCCGTACACGGGTTGCGGGCTTCTCGCTTCCGCACTCGCGATGGACAAGATCAAGTCCAAGGAAATCTACCGCGCGAACGGCATCCCGACCCCGCCGTACCGCGTCATCTGGAAGCACGACTTTACGGGCGATACGCTCGTGAGCGTCGCCGACGAACTCGGGTTCCCGCTCGTGATCAAGGACCCGCTGGGCGGCTCCAGCATTGGCATCGGCATCGCGAAGGACATGGACGAAGCCGGCAAGATTACGCAGGAATTGTTCAAGGATTCTAACCGCCTGCTGTGCGAAAAGTTTATTGCCGGCGGCGAAGCGAGCTGCGGCTACATCGAAGGCGAAAAGCCGCTCCCGCCCACCGAGATGCGCATGACGACCCGTGAATACTTCGACTTCGAGGCGAAGTACAACGGGGAATGCCAGGAAGTGACGCCCGCGGAATTCGCGCCGGAACTGACAGCCCGCATCCAGGAACTCGTGAAGAACGCGCATTACGCCCTCGGCGGCGCAGGCTACAGCCGTACCGACGTGCGCATCACGAAGGATGGCGAACTCTTCGCTATCGAGACGAACACGCTCCCGGGCATGACTCCGACATCGCTTTTGCCGCAGCAGGCGGCCTGCGTGGGCATCACCTACAGCCAGCTCATCGACCTGATTATCGACAAGAGCATCGCGATCAAGCGATAATGTGTAGTGTGTCGTGTGGAATGTGCAATGAAGCTTGACCTCTATGTAGACACCTCCCGGAAGGGCATCTCGATGGCACTAGCCGCCGCAGGCAAGGACTGTGCCGCCCCCCTGTACGAGGAGATCGTGAACCCCGAGGCGAAAGGCGAAACGCTGGGAGGCTCGCTCGACGAGCTCTTGAACCGCGTGGGCGCAAAGCTCGACGACGTGAAGCGCGTGATGGTGACTGTCGGCCCGGGCTCGTTCAGCGGGCTCCGCACAGGAGTCGCCTTTTGCCAGGGCATTTGCTTTAGCGGCAAGCGTCAACTGTTTGGCGTCACGACTTTGCAGGCTCTGGAATGTTTTGCCCTCGCCCCCAAGAACACGGGTTGTACCAAAGAAAACGTCGCCGTGGTGATCCGCGCGCGAAACGGCTACTGGTATTTGCGGCTGAACGACATCGAAAGTTTTATAGAGACCGCGCAGGTGGTAGCGCAACTGAGGGCGAACCCGGTACAGGCGATTGTCGCCGACACAGCCGCCATGGCAGACGAAGCACTCCAAGTCCTGTTCAAAGAGATTGGTGCAAGCGTCACGCCCGACACGGGCAAGCCGCTCAGCGACTGGGCTCCGCTATTTGGCACGGTAAAGCCGAGCCTGATCCAGGAAGCGAACTACATCCAGCCCTCATACTTTGAAAAACTGAACGTCTAATTGGTTTGCCGGGGGTGCAAAAGCAATGCCAATCCGCAAAATGACAGAGTCAGACTTGCCACAGGTGCTCGCTTTGCAGCGGGAGCTCGCATTCCAGGATTGGAACGAAAAACAGTTCTCAGCGGAACTGCGTGCCGGCTATGCGCTATGCGTCGTGTATACCGCAGAACCTAAGGATTGTGCTGCGCCGGATTGTATTGCGCCGGAGGCGGACAAAATTTTGGGGTACGCGGTTTTCCACATGATGGGCGCGGATTCCGAGCTGCTGAGCATCGCCGCCTCACCCAGCGTGCAGCGACAAGGCATTGGCACGGCACTCTTGAACGCAGGGCTTGCCCAGCTGGATTTTGCCGCCGGCGACAAGATGTTCCTCGAAGTACGTGAAGGGAACGCCAAAGCCCGACGGTTCTACGAAAAGCACCATTTTACCGCATTCAGCGAGCGCAAGAACTATTACGCCGACGGCGAAAACGCTATATTGTACCAAAGATAAGAGGGATTTACTTTGTCTAAAATACTAATGAAAGACAGGAGCTCGCACAAGAGCCACAAAAGACTGTTCGGCGTCTTGGCAGTTGTGTTCGTCGTGCTCGTCGCACTCTTTTACATCACCATTACCAAAAGCGGGCGCTGGTTGGTCCAGGACGACGAATTCACGCACGTCAAGTGGGCGGTGATTCTTGACGGCCAGACTCCCGACCTGGAACGCAACGACTTTGCCGCCGGGCTCCTCGCCGAAGGCAAGGTGGACTCGGTGATGATTTTGGGCAGGCGCGCCTTCCGCGACAAGAGCAACGCCGATTTTTACGCCGAAGACTTTTTGACGCTCGGCAACTTTGACAAGGGGACCATCTTTTTAGCCCGCCACGACGACCCCTCCACCGTCGCCGAAGCCTACACCATCATCCCTTGGATCAAGTTGCACCACATGGACACGGTCCTCTTGGTGACCGCCGCCGCAGCCACGCACCGCGCCGTCAACATCTTTACGCACCTCACCGGCACAAGCACCACCTATTTGGCAGCCGACATCCATCACTACATGTACAACGCCGATGACTGGTTCTTTGACAGAGAATCGCGCAAGAGTTGGCTCCACGAATGGGCGGCTCTTTTAAACTCCTACTTTGACCTGTGGGGGCGTGACACGCTTGACGTGGCCGATTCCACCTACTACTCAAGGATCCGCTCCATTGCCGAAGAGGAACTGGACGACCCTGTAATCGACTTGCAGCAGCTGTCTAAAAAAGCGGCCGCCGGCGACACCGTGAAAGCGGCGGACAGCACCAAGGTCGACAGCGTGAAGGAAGACAGCGCGAAGACAGACATAAAACCCGCCAAAGACACCGCCACCGTCAAAAATTAGTGGAGAATCAAGTATTTTGGCCCAAACTGTAGTAGCGGATTAAGGCGAGCGCTGCGGTGAGCGGGGCGTTCCAATTGATGGCGGTCTCGTTGCTCGCAAAGCTGCAACGTTCGTCGGTATAGGCAAAGCCCGGCAAATCGCTGGAATAATGCGCCATGCGGTGCAAGTCCTGGCGGTCGTTGTTGAGCCCGCCCACCAAAAGCCCCGGGATGGGCTCCTCCACACCGTCGGAATGGCAAATGCGGTGGTGCGGGTGCATGGGCGAACTCCAGGCAGAACCCGTCACAAAGCTGGTGTCGACCGGATTGCGACCGTACACAAAGTGGACCAGCTCCATTGCGGTATTCAGCAGCTTGGGGTCGCGAGTCCAGCTGTAAGTCACAAGCAAGGTGAGCGCGTGGTTCGCGATTTCGCCGTTACTCCCCCACACGAACTTGCGGATGGAAAGGCCGTAGGCGTCGGCCTCGTGGAGATTCACTATTTCGGCGGAAATGCGTTCGAGTTCGGTCCTAGCGTTCTTTTGTAGGTCGGCGTCGGCACCCGAGGGGGCATCGAGCAAGGCAAGCGCCATCCACCCAAAATTATGAGTGTCGCGCCAGCTGAGGCAGGGCTGCACCGGGTTCAACAGCATGTCGCCCGGCAGCTGCGCGCGGAGAGCGGGATCACGGCTTTCGCGGTACAGCATGGCTCGGGCCCAGAAGAACTCGTCCTCGACGTGTTCGTCGCCGTAGCCGCCACTCCCTTCGGTATTGTGCGGCCAGTCGGCATCGGGATTTTGAACCGCCCATTCGTAGGCGCGGCGACTTGCGGCGAGGCACCGGGCGGCATAATCGGGGTCCAGCTTTTGGAACACCCGGTGCGCCTGGGCCAGCGCCCCCGCAAAATTGAGCGTCGACGAGGTGGACTTGCCCATAATAAAACGCTTCTGCATCACGTCAGAATCCACGGGCATCATAAAGCCGTCCCAATGGCCGGGCGTCACCTTGAAGAACACGCCGCCATCGGCATCTTGCATACGCAAAAAGAAGTCCAGCTCAAAGCGGATCTCTTCAAGGAGTGTGGGCTCGGGCGGGCACATCTCGCAAGCGAGCAAAAGCGTCCCCACGCTTACACCGCCGTTCACAATGTACTTGCCGTAATCGCCGGCGTCGTACCAGCCGCCATGCGCATTCCAAGTGCCCTCGCGATTCATAATGGCATGGAAGGCAATGCAGTCGTCCAAATGCGCCGCGGGTCTCGCCCACTTTCCCGCCTTCTCTACCGGGAGGGCCACGCCGCTGCGCTGAAAATAGAACGACTTGATGTTCGCCATGAGCTGCCGCGAAAACCATTCGTCCGAAACCGAGAACTCGTGCGAAGCGAGGCAAAGCGTGCCTTCGTCGCTCCCCAAAAACACCTTGATTTTGTACTTGCCGGGGGCGGCAACATTCGAAAAATCGCCCTCGTAAACCATCTCGCGAGTATAGTCACAAAATCCGCGCTTGGCAAGCGTCCCCTCGAAGGCGAGCGCCCCGGATTCCCCCACAACCACAAAGCGGGCGCCGGCATAGTCGCGCATATTCGAACCGCAGGCAGACTCGCCCACTGCAGGAACCGCTACAAAAAATCGTTTGGGGAACTTGACCCCGTAACCGACGTGATTATAGCGGATTTTACACTCGACCTTGCAACTCATGGCGTAAGAATAGCTTTTTGCACCCGAAACAAGCGCTTTTTACGTATATTTTCTGTTTACGATAGTGAACGGGAAAAACACACCCCGAACGAGCTAACCTTTTGACAATCAACAAGTTACAACCGAAGGCGGCACAAACCCGATTTTGCCCAAATTAATCAAATAACAGCATTTTCAAGCCATCTTCGGCGCCATTTTCTAAATTTGTGCGCATGAAAAAAGCTCTCAAAATCATCGCCATTGTTGTTGCTGTCCTTATCATTCTCGTGCTTGCTGCGCTTAAGCTCGCCCCGGGGTTCGTCAAGGACTACGTCGTCGCCCACTCCGAAGAATTCATCGGTCGCAAGGTCGCCATCGAGAATGTGAGCCTGAACCCGCTCACCTTCACCGTGAATGTCGACAGCTTCGCCATCATGGAACAGGACGGCAAAACGCCGTTCGTCGGGTTCGAGAAGTTCCGCATCAACATCGACCCGCTAAAGATCGTCTCCAAGACCGCGGCCGTGAGCGAAATCTACATGAAGGGCCTCTACATCCACGTGACGCAAAACGGAGACCGTTTCAACTTCAGCGACATCCTGGACTTTTTGGCGAAGGCCGACACCAGCGCGAAGGACTCCGTCAAGGTGGACACGACTGCCACCGACACGGGCATGGTGAACGCAGCCGAGATTGCGAAGGGCCTCCCGGTCAGTATCTCGGTCAAGAACATCTTCTTTGAAAAAGGCAACATCATTTACGAAGACAAAAAAATTGGCTCCAAGATCCACCTGCAAGACTTCAACGTGGGCATTCCCGCGGTTTACCTGAGCAACAAGCAAACCGACGTGGGCGTGAGCTTCAAGTTCGCCGACGGCGGCGACCTGAATGTGAAGGTGAACATGAACGCCGCCACAAACGACTTCAAGGTAGACGTAGGGCTCGAAAAATTCGCCCTCGCCTGCGGCAAGCCCTACTTGAACGATTTCATCAACTACAAGGACTTTAGCGGAAGCCTCACCACGCACATCCAGGTGGAAGGAAACCTGGGAGACGTTCTCTCGAGCAACGTGAAGGGGACGGTCGCCCTCGACAGCATTGTGCTCACCGAAACGAACAACAAGACAATCGGAGTGAACCACGTGGGCGTGGGCATTGCGCGCGTGAACCTGAACGAGAACAACTTTGACATTGACTCCGTGATTGTGGACGGCGCGTTTGCCCACCTTGACCTGTACAAGGGCGGCAAGACGAACATTGACGCCCTGCTCAAAACAAGCAACAAAACCGAGAGCGAGGCCGCACCGGACACCACCTCCAAGGAAGCCACCCCCGCCAAGAAGATGAAGGCGAAAATCACCAAGCTCTTGGTGCAAAACACGACCGTGAACGCCAACGACATGACCATCACGAACCCGTTCCACTACACGGTGAGCGCCATTACGGTGAACGGTTCGAACATCAACTTTGACACACCCTGCACCGTGAATGTCTCGGCGGCATTCCCGGACGGCGGCAGAATGAGCCTCAAGTACAAGGGCGCCATTAGCGACCTCGGCACTATGGACGCCTACATTAGCGTAAAGAACTTGGCACTCAAAAATTTTAGCAACTACAGCCACCACTACACGGGCTACCCATTGAGTGCCGGCACAATGGCCTTTGCAAGCGAGAACAAGATCAACAACTTTGAAATCGACAGCAAGAACACCATCGACATCTACAACATCGACGTGGCCGACAAGGACCCGAACGCCGACCCCGAATACCCTGTGCCCATGAAGGTCGGTCTCTACATTTTGAAGGACAAGGACGACAAAATCCAGTTTGACGTCCCGGTCAAGGGCAACCTGAAGGACCCCGAATTCTCCTACCTAAAAATCGTTTGGAACACCATCACGAAGCTTCTGGTGAAGGTGGCCCTCTCCCCCATCAAGATCGTGGGCAACGTGGCCAACACGGGTGCATCTGCCGTTGGCCTGAACCTGGGCAAGGACGACGAAGTCGTGGTGGACGCCGCCAGCACGACATTTACCAGCGAACAGTACGACAAGGCGCGGAAAATGACGGAAGCCCTCAAGAAGGACCCCAAGCTCTCGCTCACCTTCACGCAGTATTACAACCCCAAGAAGACAGCCAAGGAGTATAAGTCCCACAAGCTCAAGACGGACTTCTACAAGCAAAAGAACGCGAAGACCGCCCTGACCGAGCTGGACGAACGTGCCATCCTCGAGATGAAGGACAGCGAAGAAGGTCTGGATGCCTACGTTAAAGAACACGAGGCGAGCATCGACCTGAACGCCCTCAAAAAAGAACTCGCCGAACTCGCCGCCAAGCGCAACGCGGATCTGCTCAAGGTTTTGCAACAGCAGCCGGGCGTCACCAAGAAGAACCTCAAGGTGATTACCGCCCCTGCCGGAGGGCTCTCGGGCCACCGTGGCAAGCCCATGTACAAGGTGACGGTGGACGTGCAATAGTTGACTACCGATATGAACGAAGAAAATTCTACAAAGCTTTCCCAGAAGGTGCAGGAGATCGCGAAGGCCCCCAAGTACCGTGGTGCCATTTTCCAGATTGAAGCCGACGAAAAAGGCCTCGCCCTCGTAGACGTGAAGGAAGCTAGCCTCAAGGTCTACCTGATGGTGGACCCGGACTGCGACAAGATTTTGGAAACGCGATTTTTCACGTACGGCGGTCCAGTCTTTACCGCCCTCGCCGACACCTTCTGCAAACTGATACAGCAAAAAACAATTGACGAGGCGTGCGCCATTACCGCGGCAAGCATCGAGCAAAACCTGCGCGACACTCCCGACGAGCCAGCCATCCCAGAGAATGCCGTCGAGGTCTCGCAAATGCAAACACTCATCGGCAAAATCGCCGAAACCTACCCCCAAAAGAAGGGCGCCGCCATTATTGTGCGCGAAAAGATGGAGCGCATCAAGTACCGCACGCAAAGCGCCGAAGGACGCGCCGAGGCCGACGCCGAGTGGAACGCCATGACCAAGGTGCAAAAAATTGAGAAGATCGAGGAATGGTTGCACCAGACCGTGCGCGGCACGCTGCAGGGCGACGGCGGCGACATCGAGATTCTGGACTTGACCGACGACAACCGCCTGCAAATCCGCTACCAGGGGGCATGCGCCGGTTGCGGAAGCGCCATGGGCGGCACGCTCTTTTACATCGAGGACGAACTCAAGAACAATGTCTATTACAACCTGACCGTGGAACCCGAGGATCCGCTCGCGAACTACCCCGCGAACCCCGACCTGCCCGGCCTCGATGATAACAACCCGCCAGCCAGCATGTACTAACGCATTTGCTATTTTTACGAAAAACAACGAGGAAAAAATGTCCGAAGAATTGATTCTCAAATTCGTTGACCCCGTGCCCATGCGCTACGGCGAAAACTCCCACCAGTCCGCGGTGTTCTACCGCGACCCGACCTGCACCGAGGCAAGCCTCGCCACCGCAAAGCAGCTCTGGGGCAAGGAACTCAGCTACAACAACATCGTTGACGCCGACGCCGCCCTCGAGATGGCCCGCGAATTCAGCGACGGCAACGCCGTCGTGATCGTAAAGCACATGAACCCCTGCGGACTCGCTACCGGCGAAAGCCTCCGTGAAGCCATGGAAGCCGCCTGGGCGGGCGACCCGGTGTCGGCCTTCGGCTCCGTGATTGCCGTGACTCGCAAGGTAGACCTCAAGACCGCCGAATTCCTCAAGGGCCGTTTTGTGGAAATCCTCCTCGCACCCGCCTTTGACGACGACGCCCTCGAATTCTTGAAGAACAAATCCAAGGACATCCGCTTGTTGGAAGTGGGCGAAATCAAGAAGGCCACGACCTGCAAGGTGTACAAGCACGTGATTGGCGGCATGCTGGTGCAGGACCGCGACGTGGGCACCTGGGAAAAGTTTGAATGCGTCACAAAGGCGCAGTTCCCCAAAAACAAAGAAGACCTCGCCCGCTTTACCTGGCTCGTCACCAAGCACACGAAGAGCAATGCCATCGTGATGTGCTACGAATACAAGCCCGGTTACTTCCAAATCATGGGTCTTGGCCCCGGCCAGCCGAACCGCATTGACTCTAACCTCCGCCTTTGCCAGCCGCGCGTGCGCGACAACGTCGCCCGCATGGAAGAAGCAAAGCCATTCTTTGACGAAAACGGCAAGTGCATCAACGAAGCCGGCCTCAAGGCCCTCGAAAAGAAGGTCTTTAGCGAAGTCGTGATGGGTTCCGATGCATTCTTCCCGTTCCCCGACAACGTCGAGGCGGCCCACGATGCTGGCGTGCGCTACATTGTGCAGCCGGGCGGCTCCAAAAAAGACGACCTTTCTATCGAAAAGTGTGACGAATTTGACATCGCCATGGTATTTACCGGCATGCGCCACTTCCGTCACTAATTTTGGTATATATTAAGGGTATGAATCCTACGTCCACAAAAGAAGTCAACCAGAAAGAGAAAGAACTGTATTACGCGGTGCTTTCGTTCTTGAAGGCTGTCCGTAAATCGGGCAAAACCTCGGACGCCGAGTGGAGGGACTATCACAAGAAGCTCTTGAGCATAGCCCCCACCCCCGACATGGGCAAGGCTGCCGACATGTGGACCATGGACAACCTGGACCAGTTCTCCCCCGACAATACGCAGCTTCCCCCGCTCAACGACATGGACTATGTAACGAACATTTCGCCCAAGTTCGCGTCGCAGCTCATGGAAGCGCTGTATTACGGGATGCTCAATTTGACTCAGGCGAACCTGATCTCGGACGAGATCCAGGATGCCGACCCCGACTGCGTCTCGACAGCCTCCCTCGAGGAACTGCTCGTGAAACTCTGGATCGGCAACGCCAAGAGCTACAAGAAGATTGTCCTGAACTAGCCCCGATGAACGAACGCGTCAGAGTGATTGGCGGCGGACTCGCCGGATGCGAAGCGGCCCTGCAGCTTGCAAGCCGCGGTTTTCGGGTTGACCTTTATGAGATGCGTCCAAACAAAATGACGCCCGCCCACAGGGACGGCCATTTGGCACAGCTCGTGTGCTCCAACAGTTTCAAGGCCATGGGCAAAACGAGCGCACACGGACTCCTTAAACAGGAGCTCACGATGCTCGGGAGCTTTTTACTCGAAAGCGCCCGCGAGGCGGCAGTGCCCGCAGGCGACTCCCTCACCGTGAACCGCGACCTGTTCAGCGAATCGGTGGAGAGAAAAATTGCCGACGCCCCCAACATTACCCTCCACCACGAAGAAGTGACCTCGCTGGAAGGTGACTGCCCGACGCTCGTGGCCGCAGGGCCGCTCGCCAGCGACGCCCTGACCGACGACATCTTCAAGCGGCTGGGCAGCGAACGCCTGCACTTTTTTGACGCCATCGCCCCCGTAGTCGAGACCGACAGCATCGACTTTGACCACGCCTTTTACATGAACCGATGGGAAAAGGGCGAAACCGCGGACTTTATCAACTGCCCCCTCGACAAGGAAACCTACGCGGAGTTTGTCCGCAAGCTCACCGAAGCCGAGGGCGTGGAGCCTCGCCCCTACGAGAAGCACGAACTGTTCGAGGGCTGCCTCCCCGTGGAGGAACTCGCCCGCCGCGGCTACGAGACGCTCCGCCACGGCCCCATGCGGCCCATTGGCCTGGGCCTTGGCAACAATGGGCACCTGTGGTATGCAGTCATCCAGCTGCGCGCCGAGAACAAGCAGAAGACACTCTACAACATGGTCGGGTTCCAGACGCGCCTCAAGTGGGGCACGCAAAAGGAAATCTTCACGATGGTCCCGGCCTTGCGCAACGCAAAGTTCGCGCGCCTCGGCTGCATGCACCGCAATACCTTCATCGAATCGCCCAAGTTCCTGGACGCCACCCTGCGTTTAAGGCCCAAACTTCCATGCGCCCAGGGAATCCCGCCCACATGGTTCGCGGGGCAAATTACCGGCAGCGAAGGCTACACCGAAGCCGTCGCCACAGGCTGGTACGCCGCCTGGAACATGGCTTCTACGATTTTACACGGGCATGCCGACCCGCTCCCTGACGGGAGCTGTATTGGAGCCCTCATGAACCGACTCGTCGAGGAAAACGAGGACTTTCAACCCATGAACTTCAACTTCGGGTTGCTCCCCCATACCGAGGGGCTCAAGATGAAGAAGTCGAACAAGAAGGAATTTCTCGCCAACGAAGCGGAACAGTGCGTCCGCGAATGGATTGCAACAAGGAAGTTTTAAAACAAGAAGTTTCGCGCCGCCCTACGGGCTTATGCTTGCGCATAAGCGCAAAAACACCTTTACTTTCGCTTCGCTCAACGGTGTTTTTGTCGAACTGGTCAGTTCGATCTGGCGATACCTAAGATACACAAAAGGTCCCCATAAAGGGGACCTTTTGTGTATCGGGGTAGCCAGATTCGAACTGACGACATTCTGCTCCCAAAGCAGACGCTCTACCAGGCTGAGCTACACCCCGAGTGCCCCAAATATAGAAAATATTTTGTTATTTGCGGATATAATTCGTTTTTGTATGGTCCTCACGGACCAGGGGTAACCAGATTGCGGAGCGTTCACTACGTTTCGCTCCGCCCTGCGGGCTTGCGCGCAGCGCAAGCGCAAAAACACCTTTACGTTCGCGTTGCTCACCGGTATTTTTGTCGAACTGACGACATTCTGCTCCCAAAGCAGACGCTCTACCAGGCTGAGCTACACCCCGAGTGCCCCAAATATAGAAAATATTTTGTTATTTGCGGATATAATTCGTTTTTGTATGGTCCTCACGGACCAGGGGTAGCCAGATTGCGGAGCGTTCACTACGTTTCGCTCCGCCCTGCGGGCTTGCGCGCAGCGCAAGCGCAAAAACACCTTTACGTTCGCGTTGCTCACCGGTGTTTTTGTCGAACTAACGACATTCTGATCCCTAAAAAGACCGCAATCACGCCTCGTTAAATAAACCTAAGCCGAGCACAGCAGAAACAAGTTTACTTGTTTCTATTGTCGAGGCGCCGGTTTATGCGATTATACCGCAATACGAGGCGTTTTTTGCTCACGGCAGACGCTCTACCAGGCTGAGCTACACCCCGAAGGTGGGCTAAATATAGCAAAAAAATTTTCTTTTGCGAGACCAACTTCACCTTGCTCCAAAATAGAATATAGTCCACCGCATTCTGTGCGGCCCGTCACAGTGTGATTTTCCGCTCACTTTTCGCCCTGTAAAAGTACGTATATTCTGCAATAAACTCAAGGAGTGCATATGACTTACATAAATGTCAAAACGGAAGACGATGATTATATCCCCCCGTTCAAGCCGTAGCGATTTTCCCCAACAAAAAGGGCAGCCCTCTGGGCTGCCCTTTTCATTTATTCGATGCCGCCCCGGAAGGGAGTCCGGGGTGACAAAAAAAATCGAACGGCAAATTAGACCTTTAGTTCGCCGGCATCGATCGTCGCCCAATCCGGAATCGCCTCAATTGCCGGGCGGACCTCTTCGGTCACAAACTTCACGACCTGTCCCGGAGCGCGGCCCACGAACTTGCGGAGGTCGAGGATTTCCTTGAGTTTTTCTTCGGTGATGCCGAGCTTCTGGAACTTTTCGTTCTTCAGCACGCGTTCGAGCAAGTCGTTGTCCTTGCCCTGTTCCTTCACGACCTTGCCAGCTTCCATGGACATCACGCGGATTTCTTCGTGGAGTTCCTGACGGTCGCCGCCATTCTTCACGCCTTCCATGATGATGTTTTCGGTAGCCATAAACGGGAGTTCGGCCATGATGCGCTTTTCGATAACCTTCGGATAAACGACAAGGCCGTTGGTAACGTTTTCGGCGATGATGAGCATGGCATCCATGGCGAGGAACGCTTCCGGAATGGCAAGGCGCTTGTTGGCGCTATCGTCGAGGGTGCGTTCGAACCACTGCGTCGCCTGCGTGAAGGCGGTGCTGTTGACCTGGGCCATCACGAAACGGGCCAGGGAGCAGATGCGTTCGCTGCGCATCGGGTTGCGCTTGTAAGCCATGGCAGAGGAACCGATCTGGGTCTTTTCGAACGGTTCTTCCACTTCCTTCACGCCCTGCATGAGGCGCATGTCGGTAGCAAACTTGTGCAGAGACTGAGCGATGGAGCTGAGCACCTGGTTCACGCGGTTGTCCCACTTACGAGTGTAGGTCTGACCGGTGATGGTGAGCACACGCTTAAATCCGGCTTTTGCCGTGACCCTGCGGTCCAGTTCCATAATCTTTTCTTCGTCGCCGTTGAACAGGTCCATGAAGCTGGCCTGCGTACCGGTCGTGCCCTTCACGCCGCGGAACGGAAGCACTTCGATGAGGAAGTTCAATTCTTCAAGGTCGATGAGCATGTCCTGGAGCCAGAGGCAAGCGCGCTTACCGACAGTCGTGAGCTGAGCGGCCTGGAAGTGCGTGGCACCGAGCTGGGCCATGTCCTTGTATTCCATAGCAAACTTGGAAAGCTTGTCCATCACGCGGCAAAGGCGCTTGCGGACGAGAATCATGGCCTGCTGCATCTGGATAAGGTCGGTGTTGTCGCCCACGAATGCAGACGTTGCACCCAGGTGGATGATGCCCTTCGCCTTCGGGCACTGGACGCCGTAAGCGTAAACGTGGCTCATCACATCGTGACGGCGGCGCTTTTCTTCTTCTTCGGCGACTTCGAAGTTGATATCCTTCTCGTGGGCCTTCAGTTCGTCCACCTGCTCCTGCGTAATCGGGAGGCCGAGTTCCATTTCGGATTCGGCGAGGTAAATCCACAGCTTGCGCCAAGTCTGGAACTTGTACTGCGGGCTGAAGATGAAACTCATTTCCTTGCTGGCGTAACGCTTGATAAGCGGGCTTTCGAACTGATCGCGCATGTTTTATCCTTTTTTGAATTTTTGCAAGGATAAATTTAGAAAAAAACTACTTCGCCGAAAGGGATTTCCGCATGCGGATGCAGCCAAACACGCCGCTCCGGACTACACTGTCGTCAACGCGCGCATAACCGAGTTTTTCGTAAAATTCTACCGCCTCGAGGCGGCTTTCAATATCAATTTCCGTATAGCCACACTCCGCAATCCACTTTTCCGCCTCGCAAACCGCCATCGCGCCCAGTTTGCGCCCACGGTATTCCGGCAGAACGACCACCCGCCCGAGCGTCACATGCCCAGTGGCTGTCTCAAAGAACCTACACGTCGCCACCGGGTACCCGGCATCGAGCAGCACAATATACTTCGTACCGTCACCATCATGCTCGTCAAATTCCTCCCGCAGCGAAATATGGTGCTGTCGGTTCATACCCTGAATGCGGACAGAATACGCCCCTACACGCTGCCATTCCTCTTCCGCCCGCAGGACAACGATGTTGTTGGAATTGGGTTGCATGAGAAAGTCCTAATCAACAGAAACCTTTAGCCATTCTGTCAATTGCGTAGAAATCAAGCGAACTTCATCAATAGAGAGAACTTCTTTAGAATTATTAAAAAATTTCGGGAAACTGTTTTCATTTAGAATCCAATAATTAGAAAAATCACTTTGCGGATTATCAATATATGCGCCAATGATAATAGCAACCTTTTGAATCGGGTAAACCCGTCCGCAGAGTTCATCTAACTTCTCACGGATAAAACTAGCCTCACCATCCATTTGATTCAGCAGCGTTCTGCATTGGCGACCATTAAATAGAAGTTTTCCGTCCTGAAATAAAAAGTTATACCCCTTCTTGCGATCATAGTGTTTTGTTTCTATCGTAAAAATACCGCGCGTACTGACAATTAAATGATCAACATTAAATTCACTCCCACAAACATCGTGAAAGACTCTAACCGAATCATTGCTTAATTTGTTCAACATTTCACCAACGAGTCTTTCACCCTCCATTCCCTTATAGCAGTTGCGAATATGCTTTATCAACCTACAGCTTTTCCTGAATCCGTAAATAAATATTACACCTGTTAGTATTGTAAATGTAATGGCAAGACTTAACGTAATATCAAAGACCTTAAAATAAAACAGCCATACATAAATAGTCAATAAAAGAAAAGCAATAAAAAGAGCCCAAAGACTATAGTATTTTTCAAAATCCGCATCTATTTTCTTCTGAAGGGATTCACCTTGAACATGTGTCCGAAATTTCTTACCCATTTCACTTAATCCTTTTCAAATTTTACTGCTTCTGTATGATTCTTCGGCCTTATCACAACAGTTCCTGCAAGTTTATCATGCCAGCCCTGTTTTTTGGAGTCAAAAGCAATCCATAAAAATCCAAGACATAAAGGTAGAGCAGACAAAATATATGCAAAATAACGACCAATATATTGCCCTGCCGACGGTTCGTTACCGGTTCTTGCATCAACAATTTTTGCAGATAAAGCCATTTTTCCAGGAGTTGCCTGTTTCCAAAACCAGAAAACAAGCGTAGCAACTATCGGAAAAACATAAGACAAAAGAAAATCTACTGGGCCAACAACAAGCCCTTCGCTATCTAGATAATCTAACCCATAGAAAATAAGTAAAAAAGGAAACGTAACAATAATGAGCAACAAAGAATCAACAATTGTTGCTACCACCCTTGCCCAGAATCCGACATACTCAAGATCTTCATTTTCCATTTTATCCTCCTATTTCAATATACAATTAGATGCGGCAACACCCATGATATCACCACCATCGTCAATTGTACACTCAACAACAACTTTTTGTCCTTTATTTAATCGGGATAATTTTTCTTTTGCTCTATTAGGAAATTGCGCACGTACATAATCAATATCAAAATCACCTCCACAGGAATTGATATAAACAGACAAAATCCCCATCATATTATCAATGCTTGCAGCACACCCTGATATTCTAACACGTTTGCCATTATACTGATCTCCAGCACGAACTTCATTACTATTAAAATCACTCAAAATCTGCTTTGCCGAAACGGATATTACCGGTGAAGAGAACGATTTCTCTTGTACCCGTGTTTGCGTAGTTTTATATGAGTAGTTCGATTTTTCAATATTTGATTTTTCTATAAATGCAATAATGACAGAAACAATCATCATTGCAATAACCAATCCTATGATGATTGGCAATTTTGAAGACGTTTCACTAGATTTTTTTCAGATTCAATATTCTTTTCCCATTTTTGTGATGATCCACAATATGGACAAAACGAATGCTCATCTCCAATTTGTCGCGCACACTTTAAACAGTATTTCATATTAGTCACTCTCCCTTTTTAATACGGAACAGCCTCCATAAAAAACGGAATCGTTTGTTTCCTCATCGCCAAGCCTAGAACAAATTAAAATGCATAAATTCTCCAAAGTCTATTCGTTATAATATATATTCCTCAAACATAAAAGAGTCCAAAGGACTATTCCAATATGGAAATTTGTAAAAAATCATTTTTTAACTTGACAAACGCTATTCAATAACATATTTTAAATACACAAATGTGCACCAGCATTTGATTAAACAATAACATCATATCCCCGCCTTTTCTAGCATGTAGGCGGAAGGAGCGAAAATGAATACTAGCCAGACTAGGCAAGAAAAAGTTATATTGCCATTTAGCAATATGATGTACCCTTTCATGACATTAGACGACAACGCTGAAATTGTCCATTCCGAAATGGGCAATGACGGACGTGTCAAGGTGTACATCGAAAAGCCCGATGCAAAAGACGGCTTTCATCGGGCAACATGCTATTTACCCTCCTACACATGGGAAGATATATTCGGTTTTTCAGATGAGGAACTCGACCGCTATAAAAAGGTGATTGAGTCGACAGCTCATCTGATAATAGAATTCTCTCAGAAAGGTGGGTTTAGCAATGCCGCAAATCTTTAAAATAGGTTCTTTCTGGGTTTATTTTTGGTCCAACGAAAACGATCCGTTGGAGCCAATCCACGTTCACGTGTCTGAAAGCGCACCCACAGCAAACGCCACAAAGATCTGGATTACAAAAGCAGGCAAATGCCTACTAGCCCATAACAATTCTCGCATCAATCCAACAATTCTTCAAAATATCCTTCGGATTATTGAAGCGAGAAACGAAGAAGTCATCAACAAATGGAAAGAATTCTTCGGAACAATTACATACTACTGCTAGTAGTGTTTTACACTTCGCTGGCGAATTCTTCCATGCTCTTGCGCACCGGGTGCCTGGGCGAAGGGCCGCCGTTCTCGGGATCGGCGTAGCCGATATCCAAAAGGCAGGCAAGTTTTAAGTTGTTCGGAAAGTTGAACGCACGTTCAATTTCAGCCGCATTAAAACCTCGAGCCCAGAGGGTCGCAAGGCCGAGGTCGGTCGCCTGCATCATCATGGAGGAGGTAACGATGCTTGAGTCCATCACGCCGCTGTTAAAACTGTCGTTATACTTTTCGGCGGTATAGCAGTTGGGTTCGTCGTAGCAGACCATGAGCACAACGGGGGCGTTGTAGGCCATGCGGGTAATGCCGCGGATCTTTTCCAGAGCCTCGGGGGACTTGACGACCTTCACGGTTACAGGCTGAGCGTTAATTGCCGTCGGGCTCAGGCGACCCGCCTCCAGCACCTGGGCGAGTTTTTCGGGTTCTACGGCCTGGGCGGTAAAGGCACGGCAGCTATAGCGATTCTTGGCAAGTTCGATAAAAGACATAGGGACCTCTTTTTTATTGAAATATAAAATCTAGATGGCGGGTCAAGCCAGCCATGACGCTCTTCACCTAACATATTTTACTATTTTTACGCATATGAAAAATTTTTACGTTACTACCCCGATTTATTACGTTAACGACGCCCCGCATATCGGGCACTCCTACACCACCGTCCTCGCGGACATCCTCACTCGCTTCCACAAAATCCTGGGCTACCAGACGTTCTTCTTGACCGGTACCGACGAACACGGTCAGAAGGTGCAGCGCGCCGCCGAAAAGCGCGGCGTGACCCCGCAGGAACACGTGGACGAGTACTACCACCGCTTCGAGGACCTGTGGAAGAAGATGGGTATCGGTAACGACTTCTTTATCCGCACCACAATGCCCGAACACAAGGCCTTTGTGCAGGAATGTCTGCAGAAGCTCTGGGACAAGGGCGAAATCTACTCGAAGGAATACGAGGGCTGGTACTCCGTGGGCGAAGAACGCTTCTTCGGCGAAGACGAACTCGACGAGAACAAGTGCGACCCCATCAGCCACCGCCCGGTAGAATGGCTCAAGGAAAAGAACTACTTCTTCAAGATGGGTTCCTACCAGCAGAAGCTGATTGACTTCCTCGAAAGCCACAAGGACTGGATTGTGCCGGACTACCGCTGGAACGAAATCCGCGGGTTCCTGCGCCAGCCGCTGAACGACCTGTGCATCAGCCGCCCGAAGGCCCGCCTCAGCTGGGGCATTCCGCTGCCGTTCGACACCGACTACGTGACCTACGTGTGGTTCGACGCGCTCCTCAACTACGTGAGCGCCTCCACCGCCTTCCACAAGACTTATGCCGACGGCACGCCAATCTGGCCCGCCACTTACCACCTGATCGGTAAGGATATTTTGACCACCCACAGCGTGTACTGGCCGACCATGCTCATGGCTCTCGACATTCCGCTCCCGCAGCACATTTTGGCCCACGGCTGGTGGCTCGTGAACGGCGGCGAAAAGATGAGCAAGTCCGCAGGCAACGTGGTAAACCCGATGGACTACATGGAAAAGTACGGCATCGACGCGTTCCGTTACTTCCTCGCCCGCGAAATGGTGGTGGGTCAGGACGCCAACTTCACGCACGACGCCTTCGTGCGCCGCATCAACAGCGACCTCGCGAACGACCTCGGCAACGTGCTGAACCGCGTACACCGCCTGGTGCTCAACAACTTTGAAGGCAAGCTCCCCGCCGCCACCGCCATCGGCGGCGCCGAGAAGGAAGTCATCGAACTTGCGAACAAGGTGATTGCCGAAATCAAGGAAGGCCTTCCGCAGGCCCGCCTCTCCCAGTCCATCGAGACCATTATGCAATTGGTGCGTAGCATCAACCGCTACCTCGAAGTCAAGGCCCCGTGGAAGCTCGCGAAGGACCCCGCCCTCAAGGACGAACTCGCGACCGTGCTCTACGTTTCCGCCGAAGCCGTACGTCTCTCGCTCTGCCTGCTGTGGCCGGTAATTCCGGGCAAGGCCGAAGAAGGCCTCGCCATGATCGGTTCCAAGTTCCAGAGCGCCGACGACCTCGCTTGGGGAATCCTCAAGGGTGGCGAAGCGTTCGGTGAAGGCAAGCCGCTCTTCCCGCGTATTGAAGAAGAAGTCAAGAAGCAGGAAGCCCAGCCGAAGCCCAAGCAGAACAAGCCGCTGATGGCTGCCGACGTGCCCGCAGCGATGGACATGCGCGTCGCCCAGATCAAGGAAGTGGCCGACCATCCGGACGCCACGAGCCTCTACGTGCTCAAGGTCGATGCCGGCGAAGGCGAACTCCGCACCATCTGCAGCGGCCTCAAGAACAGCTACAAGGCCGAAGAACTGAAGGATCGCAAGATTCTCTTGTTCGCAAACCTCAAGCCGAGCGCCCTCCGCGGAATCATGAGCCAGGGCATGCTCTTTGCGGGCGACCTCGACAACGAAGCACACACTTGCCGCCTCGTCTCCGTGCCCGAAGACGCTAAACCGGGTGACCGCGCCCTGTTCAAGGGAGTGGTCCCGAGCGAACCGCGCGAACTCAAGGTCAAGGACTTCGAGAAGATTGCGCTCTCCGTGAAGGGTGGCTGCGTATTCTGTGACGCCCTCGCGCTCGAAGTGAACGGCAAGCCCGTGACCTGCGACGTCGCCGACGGTTCTGGCGTGCATTAAGCGACCGTTCGCGCTAGATTCTGTATAACAGGTACAGGGCTGGCGCTCACTTTCGCAACCGCCCCAGTTTAATAACTGGGGCTTTGTTGCTCACGAAGCGACCGTTCGCGCTAGATTCTGTATAACAGGTACAGGGCTGGCGCTCACAGAGCGACTACTATTATTTAGGGACTGCGACTTTATAAATCCACGGCCAGTTCTTGCCAGTAATCCACAGGAACTTGCCGTCGTAGGCAATCCCGTTCAACACATCGGCATTGGGGTATTTCGCCTCAATGCCTTTTGCTTTTTGCGAAAAATCGAGATACTTCAGCACCTTGCCGCTAGGCAAGTCGATGACCGCGATAAGCGGCGTCTGCCAGATGTTCGCGTAAAGCTTGCCATCAACAACCTCGAGCTCGTTGAGCCTCTCTACTGGCTTGCCGCCATCGGTCACGGTGAAAATCCCCACCACATTGAACGCCCCCAGGGCAATTTGCAAAAGTTCTGCACTGCCGTTACTCATGAGGAGCGCGTCACGCCAGTACGTAAGCCCCCAGCCCTCGGTAGGAATGCGGAACGCCCCCTTTTTGGCAAAAGGCTTACGCGAAAAGATGAACGCCTTCTTGGACTTCCAGGTCAAATAAAAAACATCGTTCCCCACAGCGACGGAACCTTCGCCAAAATAACGCTCCTCCAAGCGGGAGGAATCCAGAACCGCGCCACCGGGGGTCGCATAGCGGTAAATTCCCGACTTCCCGTACAGACCTGTTGATTCTACGAGTTGTTTCCCGTCAAAAAAAAGCCCTTGGGTAAAGTGCGCCGGGTCGTGAGCCACGGAGTCCAGAATTTCGGGCTGCACACGGGGAGCCTGGGCAAAAACGCCCGAAACCAGCACAGCGACAAGCGCAGAGAAAAGAACAGCAGAATAGCGCATAAAAAAAAAGTAGAAAACTTTTCTATTTTTGATGCACTATGGGCGCAATTCGTGAACCAGCCAAGGTCAAAATCATCGTAGGCGTACTGGCCAAGAATGCGGCGGCGGTAGAGGCCGTCCGCGAACCCCTGCGCCAGCGCTTTGGCTGCGAAGACCTGAACCTCGCCCCCTTCCCGTTCACCTTCACAAACTACTACATCGACGAAATCGGAAGCACCCCCGTGCGCGCCTTCTTTAGCTACGAGCCGCTGGTAGACCGCACCGAGATTGTAGAGATCAAGCGCTGGACCAACGACGTGGAACTCGAGATTGCCGAAAAAAACGGCACGCCGAACCTGCGTCCCGTGAACCTCGACCCGGGTTACATGACCCTGGGGCAATTCTTTTTGGCAACCACCAAGGACCAGCGCCAACGCGTGTACATGCGCGACGGCATTTTTGTGGAGCCCACCCTCTACTTTCAAGACGGGCACTTTCACGCCTTCGAGTGGACCTACCGCGACTACCAAAGCGAGACCTACATCAACTACCTGGAACAAGTACGCGCCCGCCTCGCCTACCAGATGAGCACGGGAAAACCATATAGATTGAGAGCAAAACAATGAAAGCAGGCATCTTTACAGTCATCCTCCTCATCATCAGCAACGTGTTCATGACCACCGCATGGTACGGGAACCTCAAGCTGAAAGAAATGCACATTTCCACTGACTGGCCGCTCATCCTCGTGATTCTCGCCTCGTGGGGAGTGGCCCTCTTCGAATACTGTTTCATGATTCCTGCAAACAACATCGGGAGCCGCATCAACGGCGGGCCCTTTAGCCTCATGCAACTCAAGGTCATCCAAGAGGCAGTCTCGCTCACTATATTCACAGTCATCGCGACAACCGTATTCAACAACGAAACGCTCCAGTGGAACCACATCGTGGCATTTGCGCTCATCATCGGCGCGGTGTTCTTCGCGTTCCTCAAATAAAGTTTTACGGGTTAGGCAGGATGCTTTTTTGGGGTAGACATAGTTTCATCACGGCACTGGCCGTGTTGGTGGTGGCGTTACTTTGTATAAACACGCCCTCCCATGCCAGGGCTACCGACTCTTCCAAAAAAACATCCAGTACGGCAGTCCAAAAAAAGCCGACGAAAAAAGCCGCTCCCAAAAAGAAGGAAGCCAAAAAAGAAAAGGCGAAGCCCAAAAAGAAAGAAGCCAAGAAGCCCGCAAAAAAGAAAAAAGCCAAAAGCGATAAAAGCGCCAAGGCTGCGCAGCCCGAGGCCGCAAGCGATTCCTCCGTAATCAAGATTGACGCCTCGGATCCCAAGGCGTTCACCAAGGCCATCCTCCTCGAAAAGCAGGGCATTGAGTTCGAGATGGTGGGCAATTCCATCAAAGACCAGGCCGCCGCGGTCCCCAAGATTCAAAAACCGGGCGAGTTCCTCGACTTTTCGAGCATGCTCGTGCCCATCACGCACGAGGCCCTGTTGGGCAGCCCCTACGGCATCCGCGACCACCGCCTGCACCGCGGCGTCGACGTGAACGTCATCAAGGACGAGCCCGTTGTGGCGGCGCTCCCCGGCCACATCACCGTCTCCAAGTACAACAAGGGCGGCTACGGCCATTACGTGATCATCGACCACGACAACGGGCTGCAAACGCTTTACGGGCACCTCTCGGAACGCAAGGTCAAGGTCGGCGAATACGTGTTCCCGGGCGACATCGTGGGGCTCGCCGGCAACACCGGCAAATCCTCGGCGGCGCACCTGCACTTTGAAATCCGCTACAAGGACATCAACATCGACCCCGCCACCATCGTGAACTTCCCCAAGTGGGAGCTGCGGCCCGACGTAGAGAAGGTTCCCACCAAAAAACTCATCGCCGCCCACCGCAAAATGCAGGCGAAGCTTCAAAAAGAGAACGTGTACGTGGTCAAAAAAGGCGACACCCAGCAGGATGTGGCGACCTGGTTCAACATCTCTATCGAGGCGCTGTGCCGCCTGAACAACCTAAAGAAAAACGCCCCACTGCGCGTGGGGCAAAAGTTGCGCGGCTGCGAATAGGCGCTTGGTCCATTACTGGGCCGCGGTCAGCGCCTGCTTTTCGGCACACTTCTCCTGGGCTTCGCCAAACACATCCACCTTTGTGGTGAACTCGTTCAACACATGCTTGGTTTCCACCTCGGTGACGAGCCCTTCCTCGGAGCAGTATTCGTATGTCTCCTGGCCGAGCTTGCTTTCTACCACATAGCGGTCCGTCTGTTCCAGAACGCCAAGGCAATCGAGGTCTTCGCCGCAAAGGTCCACGAGGACCATATCGCACTTGTCGCCCTTCGTCGTCTTGTCGATGGTCGATTCAACTTCGTAGATGGTGTCGGCGGTCGCCGTGTACTTGTGCACGTACAGTTCGTCGGCCTGCACAAAACCTTTTTTGTAGGTCCTGGTGTACGAGAAGCTCCATTCGTCGGCATCGGCGGTAAAGGCGCAGCCGGTAAAGCCGGAATACTGCGACGTCACAGAAGAAGACGAAGGCGGCTGGGAGCCGCTGTCCGAAGACGCTGGGGTTTCTTCTTCGGCATCTCCGCCAGACGAGGAGGAATCATCACCGCACGCGGTCATTCCCATAGCAAAAACCAGGGAGAACGCCAGGATAAGCTTTTCTTTTGTACTCATTTCCGCTCCATTTTATATGGTTTGATACACCAAATACATTACCAATATACACTAAAAAAGAGGGAAACGAACTGATTTCCCAGGTAAAATTTGGTTGTATGGTACGGCGGGCGGATTTAGACGAGATCCTTCATAAAATGGTCTTCGTCCCCGTTCGGCTTTTTGCGGCCGTTCACAATCTGCATGAGTTCGCTGTCGGGATTGTCTAATTCGTTTTCTTCGTCTTGCTTTGGCGCCGGGTCGGCAGGGACCTCGTCTTCCTTCGCCATGTGCACCACACGCTGCGGGAACGGGATTTCGATGTTGTACTCATCCAGGGTGTTTTTGATGATTTCGCGGTAGAGGCGGTCGAGCATATGGTACTCGTAAGTGTTCACCCACACCCAGATGGTGATGTTGACCGAGTTGTCGGCGAGCTCCGACACAAAAAACTGCGGGACCGGAATCTTTAAAAAGCGGGCTTCGCGAGCCACCATCTCGCGCAAAATGCGGAGGACGCGATCGAGCGACTCCTTGTAGGCGACGCCGACGGTCAGGTCCAGGCGGCGGGTCAAGTTGCGGCTGTAGTTCACAATCGGGGCGCCCCAGAGCGAGCTGTTCGGGGCGGAGACGTAAAGGCCGTCCATGGTCTCGAAAGTCGTGTTGAACATGCCGATGCCGCTGATTTTACCCTTGATGGTGCCGCACTCGATATAGTCGCCGGCACAGAAGGGCTTGAGGAACAAAAGCAGGATGCCTGCGGCCACGTTCGAAAGCGTATCTTTGAGAGCAAGGCCCACGGCAAGGCTCGCGGCACCGATCATTGCCAAAAGGCCGTTGGTGTTGACGCCCATGATGTTGAGGCAGAGCAGCAACCCAATCACGTAGAGCGCGTACTTGGAGAGGTCCGAAATCAGGGGGATCGCGGCGCGGTCAAAACCGCGCTTGGAGGCGCGTTCCAAAATTTTGCGGATAGCGATATTCAGGAACTTGACCAGCAAAATGACCAGGACCACCAGCAGCAACTGCTCGATGATGGAATCCTTGGGAATGACGGACCTGATAAAATTCACACATTAAATATACCAAAAAAAAGCTCCTAAAAAAAACCGGCTCTCGTCCGGGGTGATTTAGAACATATATCTGCAAAAATCAAGCGTCTCGTGAGACACAAAGCCCCTGGTATCAACCAGGGGCGGTGTCGGGAGCTCGCGAATAACCGGAGGTCCCGATTCAAAACGTACTGAGCGAACAGAGTCTTATTAAGTATTCTGATCGACCCATTCGGCGTTCTTCTTGCAAGCCTCAACGGACTTCTCGAAGGCAGCCTTTTCTTCGGCGTTCATCTTGACTTCGAAGACCTTCTCGACGCCGTTTGCGCCAATGACGCACGGGACGCCGCAGTACAGACCATTCACGCCGTATTCGCCGTTCAGCTTCACGGCACAGGTGAGAACGCTCTTCTTGTCAAGGAGGTAGGCTTCGGCCATCTTGATGGCGGAAGTCGCCGGGCTGTAGAAAGCGGAACCGCGCACGAGGAGGTTCACGATTTCGCCACCGGCACCAGCAGTGCGCTTGGCGAGTTCGTCGAACTTTTCCTTGCTCATGAGCTGGTTCAGCGGGATGCCGCCCACGGACACGCAGTCAAAGAGGCTCACCATGGTGTCGCCGTGGCCGCCCATGACCGTCGCCTTGACGTCTTCGGGAGAAACACCGAGTTCCATGGCCACGAAGCAAGCGAGGCGGGAAGAATCGAGCACGCCGGCCATACCGATCACCTTGTTGGAGGGGAATCCGGTAACCTTCTGCATGTTGTAGACCATGGCGTCGAGCGGGTTCGTAATCACGATGACAAAAGCGTCGGGAGCGGTCTTCTTGATGGCTTCGCCAACAGTCTTGATGACGCCGCAGTTGATGCCCAGGAGGTCGTCACGGCTCATGCCCGGCTTGCGCGGGACACCGGCGGTCACGATCACGACGTCGGAACCGGCTATGTCGGCGTAATCCGTAGAACCAGAGAGATTGCAAGAAGAACCCATGACGGATCGGCCTTCCATGATATCGAGGGCCTTGCCCTTGGGCATGCCTTCGGTCTGAGGGATATCAATAAGGACCACGTCGCCCAGCTGCTTCTGAGCGAGAACAAGTGCCATAGTACCACCGATTTGGCCAGCGCCAACCAGTGCAATCTTCTTTCTAGCCATGATGAACCTTCCTTTTTGAGGTTTAAATTTTACGAAGCAAAATATAGCATTAAAAAAGTTTTACGACAAGGGAATGGTCAGAGCATCTTCCAAAAAGCATCAAAAGGGTGACAATACGCAGGGGTGCCTGCTCGGGGCATTCTTATAATTTTCTATCTTTGGGCTCATTATGAGTATTGCCATCCCCCAGTTGCCCAAGGGCACCCGTGATTTTTACCCGGAAGCGGAACGCATCCAGAACTATATTTTTGATACCTGGCGCAAGGTTGCCGAAAGCTTTGCCTACGAAGAGTACGAAGGCCCCATGTTCGAGCACCTGGAACTGTACACAGGCAAGTCCGGCGACGAAATCGTAAGCCAGCTTTACAACTTCAAAGACAAGGGCGACCGCGAAATCGCGCTCCGCCCCGAAATGACCCCGACGCTCGCCCGCCTTGTGATCCAGAAGGCCCGCGAACTCAAGAAGCCCTTCAAGTGGTTCAGCATGCCGCGCCTGTTCCGCTACGAGAAGGCCCAGAAAGGCCGCCTGCGCGAATTTTTCCAGCTGAACATGGACATCATCGGCACCGAGAGCATCTACGCCGAGGCCGACCTCATGGCATCCATCGCCACCATGCTCCGCAAGTTCGGCCTGAAGGACGGCGAATTTGCAATTGGCGTTTCGAGCCGCAAGCTTTTGGCCACCTACCTCGAAGAGATTGGCGCCCCGAACCCCGCGCTGGTGTACCCGGTGCTTGACCGCCGCCTGAAAATCGGGCCCGAGGCATTCGCCAAAGCCCTCACCGAAGCAGGCCTCTCCGAAACGCAGATCAAGCAGCTCGATGACTTCATGAGTTGCAAGAGTATCGAAGAAGTCCGTGCGGCAGTACACAGCGAAAACGCGACCGCCGCCCTCCAAGAAATCGAGGACCTGTTTTCAACGCTCGAAAGCGCCGGTTTTGGCGCCTGCGTGAATCTGGACCTCTCCATTGTGCGCGGTCTCGCCTACTACACGGGCATCGTCTTTGAAGTCTTTGACAAGGGCAAGTCCATGCGCGCCATCGCCGGCGGCGGACGTTACGACAGCCTCACCGAAAAACTCGGCGGAGACCGCATCCCGGGCGTGGGTTTTGGCATGGGCGACGTGGTGCTCGCCGACCTCCTCCGCGAGCACAATCTGCTCCCCTCCCCCAAGCAGAGCGTGGACTTTTACATCGCGAGCTTCACAAACGACATGAAAAAGGTCTTTGAGACCGCGCAGAAGTTCCGTGCCGCCAGCAGCGCTACCCAGAACTTCACCGTGTCGCACCCGCTTGCCGCCATGAAAATGGGCAAGCAGCTGGAACAGGCAAACTACCAGGGCGCCAAAATCGTCGTATATGTCGACGGCGACAAGGCGACTGCAGGCCAGTTCGAGTTCAAGGACCTCCGCGACGGCACCATGCATGTGGGAACCCCCGAAGAAATCATTAAACATTCCACATTACCTCAAGCATAAATGTCCCCTTTAAAAGTCCTCCTTTCTATCATTAGCCTGTTTGTTGTCCTCGCCGTTGTGGCGGTCGTGTATCCCCAGGGTGGGATCAGCGTGGGCGACACCACCTTCCGCTACCCCAAACTGACCGACATCTTTATGAAGGCGCAGACCGATTCCACCGGGGATTCGGCGGTCGCCGACCCCGAGGACGCCATCCGCGAAATGATGGAGGCCACCAAGAGAAAGGAATTTGCCGCCTATTCGGACTCGCTCAAATTCTACGAGGACTTTTTCAAAAAGGGCAAGACCCGCTTTGACCTGCCGAACAACGACCCGACTTGGTTCGACCGGTTCTTTTTGCACCTGCAACTGGCGGAACTGGACTCCAACGTGGTCCACATCGTGCACTACGGTGACTCACAGCTCGAGGAGGACCGCATTTCGGCGACCATCCGCGAAGACCTTCAGGACGAGTTCGGCGGTGCCGGCCCCGGTATGATGCCACCCATTATGGCAGTGCCGTCGCAGACCACAAGCCACTGGAACAGCGGCGACCTCAAGCGCTACATTTTGTTTGGACCCAAGGAGGAGGAAGCCGACCACAATCGCTACGGCCCCCTCGCCCAGTTCGCCGACCTGGAAGGCAGCGCCGTCATTGGCATCAAAAAGCGCGACGACCGCAAGAACGCCTTTAAGCACGTAGGCGGTTACTCCATCGTCAAGGTGCTCGCCGGCAAGCGCGGAAACCTCAAGCTCAAGCTCTCTTACGAACGCACCATCATCGACACCGTTGGTTTGAACGCCGACAGTTCGTTCAAGCTCAAGCGCACCGTTAAAACGGTGGAAGCCGACTCCCCGCAAGTTGAAAAGCTCAAGCGCCTCAACGTTTACACCTGGAAACTGCCCGACACCACCAGCAGCGCCAAAATCTACCTGAGCGGCAGTGCCGAAATCTATGCCATCTCCGCCGACGGTGCCTACGGCGTCGCGGTCGACAACGTGGCCATGCGTGGAAGCTCGGGAACAATATTCCACCGCATTGATTCGGAACTTTTGGCCGAGAGCTACAAGGCCATGAACGCACGCCTCATCATCATGGAGTACGGCGGCAACCTGGTGCCAGGAACCAACAGGGGCAACGTGGAGTGGACCAAAAAGCTCATCACCCGCCAAATTTTGGCCATTCAAAAGGCCAACCCCGACGCCGACATCCTGTTCATTGGCCCCGCCGACATGGCCAAACAACAAGATGGCGAGTGGAAGACCTACCCCGGTCTCGCCCTCACTATCAAGACTTTGCGCGAAGTCGCCCTCGACAACGGACTCGCCTACTGGGACATGCACCGCGTGATGGGCGGCAACGGCTCCATGATCAAATGGGCCAACAAGGAACCCGCCCTCGGTTTCACCGACCACATCCACTTTACGCGCCGCGGTGCCGCCTACATGGGCGACCTCTTCTGTGCCGCGCTCCGCATGCACTACGACTACTTTAGGTTCCGCGACCGCCACCACATTAGCGACGAAAAGCTCGGCGAAATCCACGAATTCGCCGACAGCTTGAAGAACGCCCCCGCCGACACCACCAAAAAGGATTCTACGGAGGCCGCCAAATGAAAAAACTCGCCCTCCTTTGCACAGCAGCCTTGAACGCCGCGTTGAGTTTTGCCGCAAGCGCCATGCCGGCCCCGGGCAGCTACAACATTGACCTCAGCAAGTATTCGTTCATCGACACGACGCTCAACACTATCCAGTTCCCCAAAGGGAACGCGAACTTTGAGCCGTTCTTCAAAAAGCTAGACACCCTCGTGTTCGAGAACCGCGGTCAAGTGAAAATCCTGCACATTGGTGGTTCGCACCTGCAGGCCGACGTCATCTCGGGACGAATCCGCGAACACCTCATCAAAGAATACCCCGGTGCAAGCGCCGGTAGAGGCTTTGTATTCCCGTACGCAGCCGCACGTACCAACACGCCCTCCAGCTACGCCAGCTATTACCAGGGCATTTGGGACAAGAGCAAGAACGTCCAAAAAGAAGTCACCAAGCCGCTCGGGCTTTTGGGCATTGCCGTGAGCACCAGCGACCCGCGTGCCGAAATCACCATCTTGCTCGACAAATACAATAGCGAGCCCATGTGGGGCGAGACCAGATTCCGCCTGTTCGGCTACAGCGACAACGGTGACATGGAGCCCGTGCTCCGCGTAGATTCCACCGACATCAAGGGTGTACTCGATACCGCAAGCCAGAGCTACGTATTCAAGAGCCCGCGCCCCATCGACACCATACAAATTCAGTTCCGCTGGGTCGACACACTCAAGCAGGCCACGGTCGCGCAGTTCATTACCGACTCCCTCGTGCAAGATTCCATCATGCGCGCAAACGCCGATTCCACCAAGGCCGATTCCGGAGCCAAAACCGATACGGTCGCCAAGGCCGTCATTCCGCAAAACGTGGCGCTCCCGCTGGACTCCATGTTCCAGGGCGAATGCGACGTGATGGACACCGCCTGCCTCGCCAAGGAAGACAAAAAGGACTTGCCTGCAAACGCAGCTGCCCGCAAGTGCAGCGACATTCCCAAAAAGCCCAAGCCGAATTACGAAGAAGGCGAACTGGACGAATCGAACGATGAAGACGAGCACTGCATTGTCGAAGCGGAGGTCGTTCCCGATTCCGTGAAAAAGAACGCCCGCCCACACTTTACGCTCACAGGCATTCTCGCCGAAACCGACGCCCCGGGCATCAGCTACACCAACGTGGGCATCAACGGTGCCAAGGTTCACGACTACTTCGAAGAGGTCTGCCCGCTCTTTGAAAAGGAGATGGCCTACTACAAGCCCGACCTCGTGATCTTTGCCATTGGCATCAACGACGCCAATGTGAAAAAGTTCAACGACAAGCGTTTTCGCGAAGACTACGACAAGCTCATCGCCCGCATCAAGAAGGTGAGCCCGAATACCGCGTTTATCTTTGAAACGAACAACGACAGCTTCCGCAAGGTTAAAAAGCGCCGCTACGTGCAGCACCCTAACGGCGAAATCGCCCGCAAGGCGTTCTTCGAGCTGGCTGCCAAGCACGGCGCCGGCGTTTGGGACAAGTTCAGCATCATGGGCGGGCTCGGTTCTATGGCCAAATGGGAAAAGGCCGACCTCGCCAAGGCCGACAAGGTCCACTTTAAAATGGCGGGCTACCACCTGCTGGGCGACATGTTCTACAAGGCATTGATCAAAGCCTACCAGGAACACATCGCGAACCTCCCCGCCCTCGAACCGACTCCGAAGAAGGTGGAGGAAAAAAAGAAAAAATAGAAGATCCCCGGCCAAGCCGGGGATGACAATAAACATTAGGTTTTGCCCCCTCTAAAACAAATGCTAGACTATTTAATACCATTCCTCACCCGCACGTTTGCATTCGACCCGAACAGCCCCCTGCTCTTTACGCAGTTCTACTTCTGGGGGTTCTTCGCCGTCGTCTTCCTCTTTTTCTCGCTGGTCCATAGCAAACTTTTGCTCCGCAACGCGTTCCTCTTTGCCACAAGCCTCTTTTTCTATTACAAGACGAGCGGCAGCTATGTGTGCATTTTGATTTTCTGCGTCATCGCAAACTTCTTTATTGGCAAGTGGATCGAGAAAGCCGAACAAAAATGGAAAAAGAAGTTCTGGATGGTCATTGTCGTCATCATTGACCTTTTGGTGCTGTGCTACTACAAGTATTCCTACTTCTTCTTGGACGCCCTCTACGACTTTACGGGTATCGAGCTGCACGTCTACAACTTCTTTGCAGCGGCTAGCAACAAGATGTTCGGCACGCACTCCCTTGTTGACACCATCATCCTCCCGGTGGGCATCTCGTTCTTCACGTTCCAGGCGATGAGCTACTGCATCGACATCTACCGCGGTAAAATCAAGCCCGTCACGAACATTTTGAACTTCGGTTTTTACCTCTCGTTTTTCCCGCAGCTGGTGGCAGGCCCCATTGTGCGCGCCGACAAGTTCGTGCCGCAGCTTTACAAGCCGTATTTTCTCCCCCGTCGTGCCTTTGGCATTGCCGTATTCTGGATTTTGAACGGTCTCGCCAAAAAGATTATTTTGAGCGACTACCTCGCCACCAACTTCGTGGACCGCGTTTTCGACACTCCGCTGCTCTTTACGGGTCTCGAGAACCTCATCGCCCTTTTTGCCTACTCGCTCCAGGTTTACGCCGACTTCTCGGGCTACACCGACATTGCGATTGGCGTCGCGCTCCTGATGGGTTTCCGACTGCCGCAAAACTTCAACAGCCCCTACAAAGCAAAGAGCCCCACGGAATTCTGGCGCCGTTGGCACATCAGCCTTTCGAGCTGGTGGCGCGACTACCTGTACATCCCTCTTGGCGGAAACCGCAACGCGACCATAGGCACCTTCTTCTGGATGGGATTCTTGAGCCTCGTAGCGGTCCTGCTTTCGGGTAGCGTCTGGGTGGGAATCGCCCTCGCCGCCTTGTTCCTCTATCTCGGCCTCCTCGCCTACTTCAAGCCCGAATCCCGCAAGACGATTTCCACGAACATGAACGCCATGGCAACACAGATTGTTGGCGGTTGGTGGCACGGCGCGAGCTGGAACTTCATCATTTGGGGAGGCTTGAACGGCTTTGGGCAAGTTTTCAACAAGCTCTGGGTCAAGCGCAGCGCCACTGTCCGCGCCGCCATTTCCCTAGCCCTGTTCTCCATTAGCGCCATCCTTTACAAGCACTACACCATCCCCATTTGCGCCATTACCGCCGTGTGGTTCGGCGTGCTCTTTATTGGCATTTACGCGACCATCATCTACCACCTGTTCACAAGCAAGCCCGTCACCTGGCTCAACACCGCCTGGAACGTGACCCTCACCTTCGTGTTCATCACCTTCACGCGACTATTCTTCCGCGCCGGCAGTAACCTCGACCCGGCAGAGGCCAACGAAGTCGCCTGGAATACCGCAAAGAACATGGTCCACCAAATGGGCACCGCCTGGAAATGGGATACCCTCGGCACCATCGCCTGGGAACACATCAACATCATCCTTGTGTTCATCGCGGGCATGCTTATCCACTGGATTCCCAAAAAAGTCAAGAGCCGTTACCGCATTACCTTTGCCAGCCTCCCCGCACCATTGATGGTGCTTGCCACGGCGTTCATCATCTTTGTGATTTACCAGTTCATGAGCGCCGACACCCCGCCGTTCATCTACTTCCAGTTCTAAAGAGGTCTTATGGACCAGAACCTCGAAAAGCGCCTCAAGCGGCAGGTCATTGGTAAGCCTCACCGCTTTTGGGCCGTGGCGCCCCTGGGGTTCGAAGCGACTCTCGCCCGCGAACTGCAAGGCTTTGGCATCGAGGCCGCCCCCACAAACGACGGCAAGGTGGAATTCACGGGCAAAATCACCGACGCCTGGAAGGCCGTGGCCTACAGCCGCATCGCGAACCGCATCATGATGCACATCGCCGACTTCAAGGCAGAAAACTTCCGCGACCTCGAGAAAAAAGCCGCCGAGATCCCGTGGGAACTGTACCTCCCGTGTCATCCTGAGCGTGGTTCGGCAAGCTCACCATCCTTATTAAGGTCCCTGAGCAAGCGAAGCGCGTCGAAGGGCGAAGTCGAAGGATCTATAAGCATCCACGTGACCTGCAAGCATTCGCGCCTGTACCATAGCGATGCCGTCGCCGAGCGTTTGTACAAAGTAATTGAAGGGGGAAGCGTCCCCCTCGCTGCAGCCCCGGCCGGGGCTTCCGCTACCCCCTCTGCGGGGGCACCCCGCAACGCCCCGAAAGCCGAAGGGAACGTTCCGCCGCAAAACATCTACGTCACGCTCATCGATGACCGCTGCACCGTCTGGCTCGACCTCGCGGGCGAAGAACTGTACAAGCGCGGGCACGAGCGGTTCGTAAACGACGCCCCCCTCAAGGAAACGCTTGCCGCCGGCATGATTCTCGAGACCATCGAGATCCTTCGACTTCGTGCTGCGCACTCCGCTCAGGATGACACTGCACCAGCGAACATCACCCTCATTGATCCAATGGCAGGGAGCGGCACGTTCAGCCTCGAAGCCGCCTACATGGCATCTGGGCTTATCCCCGGCAAGTGCCGCGACTTTGCCCTCAAGCACCAGCCCGCCTTCAAGCCCGCCACGTGGAACCACATCGTCAATTTCACTTCCCACACTCCTCACTCCACATCCCACACCATCGTCACCTCCGACATCTCAGAACGGGCAGTCGAGATTACACGCCACAATGTGGAGCATTCTCCGTTGGCAACAATCGCCCCCGAGCTCGTGGACCCGCAGGTCCGCGACTTCTTTAGCTACAAGGCGGAGGATTTTAAACCCCTTGCGGGCCAAACCGTCATTCTGCTCAACCCGCCCTACGGCAAGCGCCTGAACTTTGACGCCCCCAAGCTTTATGCCAAAATCGGGAAGCACCTGCAAAATGAATGCGGCGATGGCAACCGATTCAAGGACGGGATCCACATCGCGGAAGATGCCCCAAAGTTAGTTGAAATTTCTGCAACCAAAAAGAAAAAGGTGGTCTCCAACTTGTAAATTTGGTTCAGCAAAAAAACACCAAGCAAGAGGATAACCACCATGATGAAAAGTACAAAAAGAACCCCAAAACTGTCAATCGTCCGCCGCGAAGAAATCGACATTTCGACCAGTATCGGGGTGGTTCTGGCCGACCTTGCCGAACAGGGGAAAAGCTGCCTTGACGCGCTGTCGAGGGAGATGGGCGCAAGGCTCGTGGAGGCGATACTCCTGGCCGAAAGGGAACAGCTCGGCGGTGCAGCATACCACCCCAGGGAGGGCTTCAAGAAGTGGTCCAGCCAGGGCGGTTCCGTGTACATCGCGGGCGGCAAGGCGAAGGTGCGCGTA